>NZ_CAXBMP010000004.1:0-243114 GCF_963976965.1 uncultured Alteromonas sp. | reverse complement strand
GAACATTTACGGGCTTGCCGATTACTACCGTACGAACTCAGTATAGATGGTGTGCTAGGGCAATCGGAACCCTCCACAGCATGGATGCTGTGGCGGAGCGCCCATGGATGGGTTTACCGCGCGTTTCGATTGCCCTAGCACATCATCTGTTAAGCGATGAGAATCTACCCCACAAAGTCATTGACTTTTTATTCGGCAAATTAAATACTGCGGTTATGACATTACGCACATTGCTGTTTTCAGCACCGCGCCAAGGTTTGGCGTTAAACTCAATTATCCTCCTCGCTATTATTATTAATAATTGGCGGGAAAGTTAGTGCGTACGTAAAACATCACTAAAACCCGCCGCCAAGGCGGGTTTTTCTTAAGTCTGTCTTCGCGGTAAAAACAAACGAGACGACAGCCATGAACAACATCACTCAGTTATTAGCCCGTTTGCATAACGCGGTAAACGAAAACGATCCAGCTTCGGTTAGCGCCTGCTATGGCGATAATGCCAAGGTGGTATCTACGCCGCTAAAAGGCACAGCCCAGCACGATTGTGTTAGCGCACTACAAACTTTCCAACGCAAATACATGCCGGAGCATATCGTTACCACCGGCGATGAAATTGTAATTGAAGCGGGTGATGTGGCGTTAGTAATCGCTAAGCTTTACCTAGTGCCAAAAGCCGCTCCCCACACATTACCTTGCGACGGCAAACGAGCGGTGTATGTGATGCAGCGAAACGACAGCGGTGAATGGCGATGC
Organism: uncultured Alteromonas sp.; assembly: GCF_963976965.1. Taxonomy (NCBI): domain Bacteria; kingdom Pseudomonadati; phylum Pseudomonadota; class Gammaproteobacteria; order Alteromonadales; family Alteromonadaceae; genus Alteromonas; species uncultured Alteromonas sp. The sequence continues at coordinate 242,364 of NZ_CAXBMP010000004.1, read as the reverse complement.
ATTATCGATAACTTCTTTGGCACCGATTTACTCGACTTTGCCTGAGACTTTGCAGAAGCATTAGGCCCGGCGCTAGTTAGTTTTATCAGTAATACGACAAAGTGAGGCTCGGGCAAGTTACCTTTATTTTGAAGCCGGAACGTTTTGTGTCAAAGTAACGCATCAAAATTTTCATTGGCGAAGATAAACCGTTACCGCCAAGCAAGGACTATAAACATGTTTACCACTGCTTCGACTTCTCTTAAGACCGCACTGCGACCTATTGCCGTGTCTTGTTTGGCGCTAAGCGCGCTATCAGCCTGTGTTACTACCCCACAGGCTGACACCAGCGTAGCGGACGCTGCGCCAGAAGCGTCTTTTTCTTTATCTAACGCTGTGAAATACCAACGCCAGAGTAAAGAGTATCCACTTCTTAGCGCCTATGTTTATAAGCAAGCTACCGCCGCACTGCCTGCAACCTTTGAAAATCAGCAAACGCCTGCCGTAATCGTGCTAGATGTAGATGAAACCGTGCTAGATAACAGCCTTTATCAAGAAGAGCGTGAGTCAAAAGGCTTGGGGTATTCAAGCGAAAGCTGGAACGCATGGATAAAAAGGGAAGAAGCCACGTTAGTTCCCGGTGTAGATAAGTTTCTAACAACCGTGATTGAAAGAGGTGGAAAAATTGCCCTTATTACTAACCGCGATAAAACCTTAGACAGCCACACGTGGAATAACTTGCTCGCCATGGGCTTGCCGCTTACACCAAGCAACACCTGTATTATGGGCAGATTACCTGCCGACAAAGAGGCCGTTGATCATAAGTACATTGTGAACGATAAAGACCGCCGTCGTAATGCCGTAAAGCAAGGCTCGCCAGCTTGCTCGCTCACGAATGACACGGCAAGTGAGGGTTGGAACAAACCGCATAATATTATTATGCAAATTGGCGATAATATTGAAGATTTTCAAGGGGTAACGCAGGAAGATGCTTATCTGCCAGCGATACTGCCTGAAGTCGGCACTAGCTTGTTTATTTTGCCTAACCCTATGTATGGTTCTTGGTAAGCGTAGCTAGCCATCAACGCTTAAGCCTAACTAGTGCCTTCGCGAATATTTAAATTCGCTTATCGTTAAACTAGTTTTGCTGTTGAGCCAGCTCTCTTTCGCTTTTTAGCCCCAATACCTTTTTAAAAAAAAGTGTGGCGGGGCAAAAGCCGGTAAAGCTTTGCTGAAATAAGTTGGCGCCAATAAACACCGTAAACCATACAAAGTTTGGGTGAACCCATACGGTTAACACAACCGACAACAACACCATGAAGCCCGCAAAAGCGGTCAATGCTTTTTCCTGAGACATTATCATTTCCTCTTAAATAATCGCACCCAGTTAATTTGTACAAAATTTACGACTACATTTGTTTGCTGCGCAAACTAATAAAAATACCTAAACGCAAAATAGACGTTACTGGCATCTTCGAATTGAGCAAAGAAAGTATGTGTTTCTTCGCCGCTAAATAGGTTTACTCCGCCTCGAACCTGCCATTTATCAGTCGGCGAATAGCTGGCGCTAGCTTTCAAATAACCATCATTATCCGTAGGTGAATAAAATAGAAAGCTATTGATAGTGAGGGTTTGTCGCCACGCCTGCCATGTAATACGACCTGTAACCCAATGGCGATACGCTTCTTGCTCATATTCTGGGTAGAGTGAATGAGTCAATAGTGAATCATGATGTTGAATGGCTTCGGTATACCACTGCACAGCGCCGGTTACATTAGCCATCACTTCTTGGCTGTAACCCAGTAAGAAGCGGCTCTGGGAATTACTCACAGATGGATCAGTACCTTCACTATCTTCCACACTCCGGTAATACGCATACTCTGCATTTGCAATCCCTTTACCCAATGGCATAACGACGCTGGCGCCAATGGCATTTAAGCGGCTATAACGCGGCGCACCCAATTCATCTACGGCGGTGGGTTGCTTGGTATAACCTCGATATCCGTATAACGCAGCCTCAATACTCCCAATCGAGCTGCTAAATGTGCGATGCGCCCGCAACGCCACTTCACTACCACTAGGCGTATTCTCATTACTTACGGTATACGCTGGCGCGATATTTTCATCGGCTTGGGGGCTAAAAAAGGAAAAGACTTCTCCTGTAATACCGATATCAGGTTCAAATTCTGGTGTCACCACAACATCTATATTTATGGCCTCCCAATACCCAGATAACTTAATAGAAGCACTGGGCGCTTTTAAATACTCATCATCACGGCCAGAAAAAAATGACTGATAATCTTTTGGGAAAAGATCGTTTAGAAAGACATAATCACCTGTTCCCCAAGTGAGTACTTGCTGCCCAATTTTCAGGTCAAAAGCATTGCCCCATTGGCCCAAAGCAGCAAGATTGCCTTGCCATGCTAGCTCACGTATCTGAAATTCTCGTTGATGTTTAACGCCGTCGTACCACGCATCGCCCCGAAAACTAAGTTTCGATGCTGCTAGCGCGTAATCAGCGCGTAGTTGCACTCTTGCATCTCGTAAGGTGCTGCTAGCATCAATGGCAGCGTCAGTAGCTACTCGGTTTCCTGCCGCTAACTCGACAAATCCACTTAAGGTGTAAGCGGTAGCGCTATTGTCCTGCTCGCCCCAGTCTTCGCTATCCCAATTATCGTCACTCCAACCTTCGTTGCCCCAGCTGTTATCATCCCACCCTTCATTTTCCAAACTATCGTCACTAGCAGGCTCGGGGTTGTCGATTTGTTCAGTTTTAGCGGGTACATCTTGTGCAATTTCATTCTGGAGTGCTTGTGAATACACCGGAGTTGAAACACTTATTCCCAGCAGCACTATTGCAAGTAGCGCTATTCCCGGTAGCCCGACCTCAAAAAGTGCGCTAACAAAGTATTTCCCTGAAAAAAGCTGTGCTGCCCGCATCACGATTACTCCACAAACTCTCGTGGTGGCACTCGCAAGCTACGTTCGCTAAACACGCTGTCTGGCAACGCAATATCGTACTGAATACCGCGAAATTCCATTAAGGTATAACCCCCTGATGCTAAATCAGACACCTTGCTTCGTACTACCGTTGGGTACCCTTGAACTGTGTCTACTGATACCGCTTCAACTCGGCGGTAATTATCATCTCCTTTGAAAAAGTTGATTAGCGTGGGCAAGTAGGTTTGCTTGTCTATCTCTACGACATAATGAGAGAACTCTACGCTACCGGCGCTTTTAGGCGTTGCGCGTAACACATAGTGGGTATCGGTGGTATTTTGCATAGTGAAGTTGTCTTCTGACACTGCACGGCCCGACACATCTTCATAAAAAAAGTGTGAACCGACAAACGAGGTGCGTTTATCGCCAGCGGCAATGCGCTTTACTAAATCAAGGGCCGGTAAATACAACCAACGATCATCATCGGTATCAATGTTGGTGTGCTTTTCAACTCTAAACACCGTGCCTTTTACTTCGGTTGGGCGGCTGAAAAACACCAGCATTTTTTGGTCGCCGCTTTCAGTACCTTCATTGTTTAGCACGTCTTTACGCAAAATCGTGAACTGACGCATTTGTTTACGCCCTTGACTATCTACGATGATCATTCGCGCCATTGATTTACCGTCATTGCCTGCGTAATAGGCGGCCTTTTCTGACTTCGCAATAATACTCGCCACGTCTTCTTGCGCATTCGCGGTAACGGGAGTCACCGCGGCAAAAGAAAAGCAAAGTAGCAACATACTCGTTAACCAAACACGAACACTCGAGTTGGAGGTTTTAGTGTTGATGTGAGTATTAGCGCGTGCCATACCAGAGAAAACGCGATTAACATTTGTGATGTGAAGCATTGAATTACGCATATTAAGCTCCTTTAAAAACCCAACGTTTTAAAAATACCATGGCCGCGGGTAAGACCAACAAAGTCACCAAGGCAGAAACCGCCATGATACTCGCCAAGAAAACACCCACCGTTATGTAAGGCACTAACGGCGCTAGCAGTAAAGGGGTGAAGCCCAGTGCTATCACCAACGCATTTCGCGTTATTGCACTGGCAGGCTCATCGAACATAGCGTCTAAGGTGTCTGGCACACTACCCGTTTCCTTATAGATTTCACGCGCCCTAGCAAGGAAGTGAATAGCGAAATCCACAGATAACCCCAAGGTAAGCGCCGAAAGTACAGCAATAGGCATGTCGTAGTCTTTACCCACAATGCCAATAAGCCCGTAAATAAAGGTAATCGTGATGGTAAGGGGAAGCATAGCGAGCACGCCAAAAACTAAAGAACGGAACAGTAGTACCATCATCACAAATACAATGACAAAGGCGCTAAGCAAGCTTTCCAACATGCCTGTTACCATATTTTCTTGCCACACCACATTTAAGTAGGCTTTACCTGCCCAGTCGTAGCTTAGCCCTTCTGGTAGTGGGTTATTAGCAAAGTAATCTTCAACAAGCGAAATGACATTCGTCATATCTTGGTTGTCACCGCTGGTTAGCTGTAGCCAAATCAGCGTTTGGCGATAATCCGGCGTGACAAAATGCCACAGGTCTTGAGGACGGTGGGAAGACTGATATTGCATTAGGGTTTGTGCCACGCCTCGGTTGTTGGTGGGCAATGCGTAGTCTACCTCATTACCTGAGCGCAACTCACGATTCACCACTTTGACTACATCAACCAAAGACTGTGATTTACCAATTAAAGGTTGAGTATCTAGGTACGCTTGTAACTTCTCAATATGCGCAAGTACTGCGGGCTGTTGGAAGGTATTGGCATTCCCATTCGCGGCATCAACGACTTGCAATAAGTTGTCTAACGCGGTTAGTTCATCATCGTCGAGATTGCTAAATAGCGCATCATCAATACGCATGGCAAGTTCCGACATTTTGTTAGCATCGTCGCTCTGGTTTATCGACACCTGAGTTTGCTCAACCCATTCATCTAAACTTGATGGTAAATTTGCCTCATTTAATACCTTGATAGCATCAATGCTTTTATTGGTATCTGTAATGACCAAATAAGCATTGTACGTGCCCGCAAACTCTGCATTTAAGGCCCTGTCTGCCACCCTTATTTCATGGTCTTGTTTAAACCAACGCACAGGGTTGTCGTTGATATTAATTTGCGTAATTCCCCACGCTGATACTAGGGTAATTGCACCAAATACAGCAATAATCAGCGCTCTGTGGTTTAGCGCGATGTAGCGTAGTTTAGTAACGGTACGTTTTAGTAACGTGGTACTGCCTTCATTATTATCTGCTTCTTCATTTTGATGTAGCGCGACTTGAAGTTTGCTTAATGCCGCGGGCGACATACGGGAAATATAAGCAGGGATAAACGTAAGAGTAATCAAAAATGCCAATAAAATGCCAAAGCCAATATAAGCACCAAAGATCTGCACGGGCGGTATAGGGGTTAGCATTAAAGAGAAAAAGCCTGCTGATGAAGTGAGTGAGGTAAACAGCATGGGCTTAAACAGGTGCTCAACCACGTGAGTGATCACCTTACCTGCATTTTCACCTGGCTTATAACGGTCGGAAAATTCAGACAATATGTGTACTGAGTCGACTACCGCGATTGGCATGAGAAAAATAGCAATCATGGATGACATAATGTGCACAGTGAATCCCATGCCAATGAGAGCACCCATGGTAATGATAACTGTAGCCATCGCCACTATCATGGGCGCAGTAATAAGCGACCAATTTCTGAAAAATAAGAACAGAAGAATAAAAATCATGGCACCAGCCGCAGGTGCAGCGATAGCCATTTGCACAAACATTTCTACCCCAAACTGATCTTCAGCAACAGGTAAGCCTGTGATGTGCCATTGGCCTGCCGTGTCAACATTCGTTAAATAAGCGCGAATATCTTGGGCAATGCGATAACTTTCATTCTTGTCGGCAATAGGGATATAAATAGCAGCAGCGTTACCTGAAGACGCAGCCAGTGTGTCGTACAGTAACGGCAGCCTTTCGATAGATTTTTGTAGTTCAGCACTTGCGCTTGCGGTTTCAGGTGGGCTGGCCATTAACCATGAAAACTCAAGACTACCGTCACTACCCTGCTTAATGTTGTCTACCGTTGAAAACGACATGACGTCCTGGCTAATAACACCCTCTATGTCCAATACATGGTCAGTCACTTGGTGAATGGCTGCTAAGGTGTCTGGCGTGTATATACCGCTTGTGGCCTCGTCGCTTTTGGCACCCTTTTCCGGCACCACCAAACCAACCACTATCGCATCGTGCATGGAAAAGGTTTGCTTTACCTCATTATGAAAGGTACGAGAGTGATGAGATTCCGCCAGCATGTTTTCAGGATCGGTATCAATCTGAATTAACCGCATTTGAAAAGCGGCAAATGCCGTTATCACGGCGAGAAAAAAATACACCCATCGCCCTTTGTGCGTGCTTACATGCAAAAGCATATCAATTGCTAATTTCATATCAAAAACCTTAATATATTAGATTTTTATTATATTACAATTTGTGCGTTAAACAAGCATATTTTCAAGCAAGGTTACCGTGATTGTCATTGCGTATGTGCATGTCGGTAAGAAACGACACGGCAGTAGGAAAAAATTTCCCACCCATATTTTTTAACATACGCCTAATTAATGCCAAACGTTTTAAATTTAGAATAAAATAGATTTATATCAATAATTTACCATTATATTTAAACAGCTCTAAGTTTTGGCACAAGTTTGGCATTAATTAGACTAACGGATAACAACAGACGTAAACATGATGCTAGGAAGGCATACCGTTACCACGAAGGTAACCATGATATTACAGACTTTATCTGCGCAGGCTGACAACATTGGACGTAAAAGGAAATTCGTCGGCCAAGGATGCAAGGATTGATAGCAAGGTTAACGTCGCTCTGTTGTTTATCGGAAAGTTAAATACGTTTAACGCCAACACGGATGTTGAAAAAGGATGCGTCTTGATGACGAGCAAGGTTGACATTGATGTCGACAAAGCAATCCCCACGGAGTGGTTGATTTGCTTAAAGGAGTTGTTGACGTGAATGACCGATTATCTGTTTTTGCGCCAGTTGAGTGTGATGGCGACTTGGATTAAGTCGTAAAGGCCTGCAGGATGCAGAGTTGCAAACGCTATTTTCGCGATTGTTACTGGATGCCCACATCACTGGCACAGACATTGATGTCCATGTGCAACAAAGGATTGTAACCTATTTGGCTCTGTTGACTCGGCATTATGCCTTCAGCAATGGCCATATCGAGGAACACTAGTAATGTCATCGATATTATTAGTGTGCTGTCACCCGACAGCGTGCCTCTCCCCTCTAAGGCCCTTCCCGGCCTTTTATATACCTCTGATTTTAGCCCGCCTTTGGCGGGCATTTTTTTGCTTGTTAGTTTATTTTTTTTCCTTTTCTTTTAAACCCTTTCCTTTCTTTTTAAACCACTAAACCGATGATAAAAGAGGCCCTGAAAATCACGCTTTTAAAAACTTTTTATTTATTTTTATATTTTGCTGAACTTTTCTTTATTCCACCGCTCTTACTAATACATGGAGTCATTTAGTGTGTTGGCTTTGTGAAGTGTAAATGTGTTTTCCAAGTTATGTTGTGTTTTTCTTAAGGGGCTCTTTAGCCCCTTTCTTTTTGCCTATAAAAAACTTCCTCTTTTCCGTATTACGACCTACTTTTCTAAAAACCAGAATTATTAGCTAGATTTCATCCCAATCTTAGAAATGGAAATGAGAACTATTATCAAATAAGCTATATCCACTGTCGTATTTGGAGAAAATCATGTCTAAACCCGCACCTCGTGTTGTTGAAGTTATCGAGTCTTTCCGTATAACACCAAACATGCAACGTATTGTCCTTGGCGGCGCTACATTAGAAGACTTTCCAGACACTCGCCCTGGCGCTTACGTTAAGTTACTTTTTGATTTAAATGGTGACCCTGTCGTTCAGCCTGCCAAAGATAAACCCGTTGCTATGCGTACCTACACGATAAACAGCTTCGATAGACAAAAAGCACAAATGTCCATTGATATGGTAGTGCATGCAAAAGATGGAGTAACTGGCCCCGCCGCCGCATGGGCGCTAAGCGCAAAAGAAGGTGACAAGCTAACTATTGCAGGCCCTGGTAGCAGTAAAGCGTTAGCAGAGAATTATGACTGGGTACTTTTCGCAGGCGACATGACAGCGCTGCCCAGTATTAGAAACTATTTACAAGCACTTCCTAGCCATACTAAAGGCATTGCAGTTATAGCTATTGAACATGAAACCGATGCTACCACGTTAGAAAAGCCTGAAGGCGTATCGATTCAGTGGGTATCTAAAAAAGAAGCAACATTGTCTGACGCCTTGCAGCGTATTGACTGGCAACAAGGAACCCCTGCTGTATGGGTTGCCTGTGAATTTTCTCAAATGAGAAAAATTCGTTCGTGGCTTAAGGACGAAAAAGAGGTACCCCACAGCCAAGTGTACATTAGCAGCTATTGGCGTGAAGGGCGCAGTGAAGATCAGCATAAGATAGATAAGCGCCAAGATGTTGAAGCCTTTGCACAACAACTTGCCTAACTAGGGCGCGCTGAAACATAAAACCCTGTATGACTTTCAGCGCCCTGTAAATAATGCAGGGCATTGACAATAGCACCTTCTTCTAAAACAGTAAAAACCTCTATTTTTCATAATGTTAATCTTTGGAATGGGGATTGCTACTTATTAAGTGCAGTTCACAATAACCACTCGGTTATTCTTTTTAAAGGAGCAACATATGAACAATGATCGTATCGAAGGCAACTGGAAAGAAATGAAAGGTAAGGTACAACAGCAATGGGGTAAACTTACCGATGATGACCTAGACGTAATAGATGGTCGTCGTGAAGAATTAGTAGGTAAAATTCAGCAAGCATACGGCAAGAGCCGTGAAGAAGCCGAAAAAGAAGTGGATAACCATTTCAACTAGGCACTTTACCTAAGCCTTAACGGCTTGCAGCACAAAAAAAGCCCCATTCGGGGCTTTTTTTATACATAACACAACCTAACCTTTAGGGCTAAGCACCTTGTAAGTGCTTAAGGTGAAGATTCCGTATCAGGTTTTAAGTTGTTGCTAATTTCTCTTGCATCAAAACTGGTGGCCGACGTGGGCCGTGTACCTTTTCCCATCTCAATATTCAAAATACTTTCGATTTCGCTCTTTTGCGAACCACCTACGAAAATGCCAGATTCAAACTGGGTTGTAGGATGATAAGACGTTCTACAAGTAATAACGCCACATTCAGTTACCCGCGCATAGCGTTGGCTGAAGCCAACCTGAGGTGATGTTTGTACGCGCTCTTTATCTACCATGGTTTCCCGATCGGTTACTACAAACCAATCATACCCTTTCAGTAAGGTCAGCTCCGCTGAACGGTACATGGCATAGTCCATAGCCTTACTCTTATCAGACCCTCTACCTTTGAAGTGAACGCGGTATTGGGTTTCACTTAATTTACTTTCGGTATACCCAAAACCACCATTAGATGCCTGTCGATAATCGGGTTGACTCGCGCACCCCGCCATTAGCATTACTGCTAGAAACGCTATAAATTTAGTTTTCATAAACGACTCCTTCGGCAGTCTTAGACTGCCATCCATGATTAATAGCTTGCTGCTCTTGTTCTCTGTTTAATGGCGTCGATACCATTAACAAATCTATCTCTTCATCAAGTACTTTATTGGCACTTGCCGTTTGATACTCACTTTTGTTGCGACCCGCTGTCATCAGCTTACTCGCGTGAAGTTGCCAAATGCCTTGTTCATTTTTACACGCAATCATGATATTCAGTTCATCTTCACCTTGTATCTGCGCTTGTCTGCACAACTGTGATTGTTTATTCATAAACGACAGTTGTGGCACTATCTCCATGCCCGCATCGGTTACCATCATCTCACCCGTTAGATTATTATCGAGGGCTGTAGATACATTCGCCCAATGGTTATTCGTTGACGAAGTGCCAGCAGGATCTAGGGGGTCTGTATACTCTGATTGCATCAAGGTTAACCCTGCCACTAACGCCACTCCAGCCGCTAACGATAAAGGGAATTTCCACTTCCCACTACGTTTAGCGTCTTGGGCTTTGCGATTAAACGAAGTAACGTTGCTTGGCATCCTCTCACTTGCCTGGCTTGCACTTACATGGTCTGAGTCGAAATCTGCTTGCTCAAGATAGGCTTCTGAGGTCGCATCATCTGCAAGTAATGCCACTACGCTATTAGGTAAAGGTTTTTGCGTTGCAGCATCAGCCGCTGCTTTCACCATCATGTCTACCTGCGCTAAAGACGCTAAGCGGTCTGACAGTGCAAGATCACTGGCAATAGCAGTTCTGACATGTTCCATGTCGTCATCGCTAAGTTCTGCGTCTAAAAATGCACAAAGCATTTCGTCAGATATTGTCATAACACCACCTCTTGTTGTGGGTTTAGCATATTACTGAGTTTGCTTCTTGCCCTAGCAAGTCTGCTCATAATAGTCCCAGCAGGCACCTCAAGTACCTCTGAAGCATCTGCGTAGCTCATTCCTTGTATAGCAATAAGTGACAAGGTCTCTCGTTGTTCTGGGGGTAATTCCCCCATGGCTTTACTTACTTGCTTTAGCGTAATACCACCTGAAAGGGCTTCATCCAAATGCGCCTCATCCTTAGCCTGCAATTCAGGGCTAACCGCCGCACTTGTTCTTACTTTTTGCGCACGATACTCATCTATCCATAAATTGCGGCAAACTCGAAATGCCCATGCCATTAATGTGGCATCTTGTGGCAAAGGTTTAGTCAGTAGCTTCTCAATCGTATTTTGCAGTAAATCATCAGCATCATGTATATTGCCGGTAAGTGAAAACGCAAATTTTCTTAATGATGGAACGAGTTCAGTCACTTCTTCTTTCATACAACTTCCTATGAAATCATGCTTTATACCTAGTTAACGTTTGATGCCGTGATTTATTCCCAAGGAACGGGAATTTTTTACATCACCAAACGTTAATTAAGTACGAGAAAAGGGTTATCCCATCATTAAGGGCACGTTTTATGCCAGCTTTATTTATGGATAGGTTGACCGAGTCCTTCGCGGTGAGTAACAAGCACGCTGGGCCCGGTGATGCCTGTATGGGTTTAGTCGCAAAGCAAGTGAGGTAAAATTATGAAGTGCAGATCGCTTTGTCAGCGCGTAGTAGGCGGCTTAATATTTACAATGGGCAGCGTGTGAAGCTTAAATGCCAGCGCCCAGTTAACTATTGGCCGTCAAATAATCGAACCCGTCAGGCCTATCATTGATAGCGTGCCCGTTGATGTAGGCACCGTGCGAGATGTGCTTGAAACTCAGGTAACACAAGGTGTTGAAAGTAGGTTTGACACCTTAGCTAACATACCTGCCCCGCAATTTTCTGTTCCATCGCCCCTAAGCCTTGCCTCGCCTTCAGGCACTCTTGTACTAAAAGAAGTAAAAGCCCCTGATGGATTTTTAGCATTGGAAAGAGAATGGTTAGTTGTCGGTAGCGAGGCTGACAAAACTCACTTTTCTCACCCCGACATCACCATTGAATCGTCTCGCCATTTAGCCGCTATAGACCAATGGATTTACCGTTTAAAGGTTAATACTAGCCTCGATGAACTGTCTCAAATAAGAAACAGCTTACCGGAAACACTAAAAACGCAAGTAGGTCGTAATCATATTTATTTAACGCAAGGCATGGGCGCAGCAGAAAGCGCTAAAATCAAAAACAACAACCAAGACATGCTAGCTAACATTACAACTACTGATAAACCAGGCGTTTGCCAAATACCTGTTCGTATTGGAATGATAGATACCAGCATTGCGCAAAACCACAAAGCACTGGAACACCTTGTTATTGAACAACAGCCTTTTCTTCCACAAGCTTTACCAACTACCCAAGTACACGGTACGTCAGTAGCCAGCTTATTGGCAGATAATATGCGTGCAGGAAGTCACCTCTATAACGCTAGCGTCTTTTATACGCGAAACAGTATTAGTCAGGGCGCGACCTTATTATCATTAATTGATGGTCTCAACTATTTAGTCGCCAAACAGGTTGATGTTATTAATATGAGCTTAGCAGGGCCAGAAAACTCGGTACTGGCCAACGTTATACAAAAAATCAGTGAGCAAGGGGTGCAAATTATTGCAGCAGTTGGAAACGAAGGACCAGCCTCTCCGCCTTTGTTTCCCGCGGCATACCCGTCAACTATTGCGGTAACAGCAGTAGACAATAACCACGCTATCTATCGATGGGCCAATCAAGGTAACTATGTTGATTTTGCGGCCAGCGGTGTTTCAGTAGAAGTCGCACATCCAGATGGTACGACTAGCCGTGAGACCGGCACATCGATGGCAACGCCTTTTGTTTCAGCCCGCTATGCCTGTCTATTTCGCGCTAGTTCAAATCCAGCCCAAGCGTTAGTCACATTGCGCGACCAAGCTATAGATGCTGGAGCACCGGGACGAGACCCGGTTTTTGGCGTAGGTATTCTCCATTAGTTAAATCAACAGTGAATGCTATTGTGCTATCAAAAATGAAATCTAACACCAATTTCACCAATGGTTTCTTGATAGTCTGCCGATACTAAGGTTGAACCATAGTCTTTGTATTGCGTGCTTACGATAAAATCTACGTTCTCCATAGCAGCATATTCTATGCTCGCTTTGAAAACATGCCTATCATCCTCTCGTCGCCTGCCGCCTTGTTGTTCAAACTCACTGAAAGGTGCTCCTGAAGCAGTAGGCTCGCTGCTTAGGCTACCTTGACCATAGTGTCTGTTTTCCATTTCATAACCGAGCTTGATATCGAGTGCGCTACCCCACAAGCTGGCGGGGTAAGCATAACTGGCGTCAATACCATAGCTGGAATAGTCGAACGCTTGGTTCAAGGCATCTTCATTTTGATATTTCGCGCCCAATTGCATAAAGCTTTGGTTTTTAAAAAACCAGAAACCGTCAATGCGGCTAGATAGCGCATCGGCGTCGCGCTCTGGCACCGATTCAAACGACTTATCGATGGTGTCGACACTTAATCGCCAGTAACCTTGCGTAAACGCACTGTTGGCCAATGAAACACCGCTTTGTTGGTAAGTGAGAAAAGCATTGTTATCAAGGTCAGCATTTGCGTAATAGTGATGAACGCCAATTTTAGTCCAAGACAATTGGTAACTCGCCTCGCCCGACAAGGTAGTGATAGCTAGGTCAAAATTCGACAGTGCATTGTAGCGCGTTTCACTATGCTGTGCAGACGCACTGAATTGCCATTTATCGGTAGGCATTAACGCTAGCTTAAGCTTCGCATTCCCTTTAATTGCTGAGTCGGATGTGTCGGTATTCGTATCAAGTTCACTAACGTTCACATTTGAGTCGTGATGAGCACCGATATAGGCTTCTCCAGTCACTTTTATCAACTTGTGTCCGTCAGTTTCTGCGCTGTTTTCTGACTGACTCGCCATGGCAATTTTGCCAATTAAGCTTAATGCAATAGATAGACTTAATACGCTTAATAATGATGTGGAGGTTTTAAGGCTCATGCAGGTGTCCTACTAAATCGAATGCTCACGGAATTAACACATGGAAGTAAGGGCGGGGCTGGGAGTAGCGCCCCCCTTGTTTATATAACCTTCATAGTTATTGGAATAACCAGAGGTGGCGGCGGTTCAAGATTCGTCTATTACCTTGAACCGCGTGACTTTTACTGGTTCAAAATGCCAGCAATACTTCCGCTCACCGTGTTTTCAACGGTGGTGGAAACCGTATTTTCGATTTGCCCACTTACTTGGCCAGATACCTGGCTAGCCACGCTTTCTTCAACCTGCGATTGCGCTACTGCTTCAACTGATTGGGTAAGTGTTGAGGAGACTATGGCATTGACATCCGCCGCCTGCGAAACACTGCTATCAACGGCGCCTGATACCATATCTGTGGCAGTTGAAGCGGTAATATCTAAGGCGCCTGCAGCATTAGAAGCAATGGTTTGCGTTGCCGCACCGCTGCCTACTAGAGCACTTTGGGCACTGGTAAGTTGAGTAAGCATTTCGCCGCTTGCCGCATCAGATGTTTCTGATGTGTCGTTAGTAGTGGCAGTAGCATCAGCCTGGTCTGCGTTTTGCGTTTCGCTGCTAGCTTCAGTTTCTGTAACACTATTTGACTGTGCATCTACGTTTGCAGAAGCTGAAGTTTGTGAGGACATTGACTGAGTAGCACTTGCTTGCTCACCAGATACATTGGTTGAAGCTTGGGTGCTATTGAACACTGAAACAGATGTATCGACAGCCTGAGCTAGCGCCACGTTTGAAGTAAGACCTAGTGCAACAATTAAAGCAGTATGTAGTTTGTTCATTCGTTTATTTCCTGTTTTTCATCAAAGACACTTAAATAACGAATGAACCTCAGAGTTTATTCCCAACAAGCGATAAAAAATTTTCCACAAACAAAAACACCCCGCTTTAGGCGGGGTGTTTCATTTAATTCAAAAATCTAAAAAAGCTATACAAAACAGCGTAATGAAGACATCTTAATCACCAGAGGCATTGAGTCCAGCTTCCCACCAAGGTGATGAATAATCAATATTTTCTTGAGGAAGTACATTAGAGTAACGCATTCTTACCGACTCCCAAAAAGCCGCTTTGAAAACAGGATCGTAAATGACAAACTCGCCTTGTGAGCGATATTGCTCGAACAAATCCTTATAGGCACCAACGGGGGTAAGCGGATTACTTTGCTGGAAAACAACGTCTCCACCAAAGGTTTCATACAGTGACTTAGACACCTTCCAACTCTTAGCCATGCCTTCTGCCATGGCTAAACGATAACGTTCAACTTCTTCATCTGAGTATTCAGCATTGTGGCTTAAATCGACTGTCCAGGTTTTTATAACCGCGTAAGCAGACTCAACTTCACTATTTGAAGGCTCAATATTGTTCTCGTCGGCAAAGTCAGCAATAACAGATTCGCTAATTTTAGTGCCTAACGCACGCTGAGCTAAAAGTTTACGGATCTCAACTTCAGATTTGTCACTAAGAATTGACTGGAAGCGATCTACATCACTTTGGCTAGGTTGTAGTTCGCTATTTGAAATAGTTTTACCGAAGAGTTTCGCGATAATTTCGTTGGCGGCTTGTGGCGTATTTATCCCAAGCGAGACAACGATGGCAGCGAAAAGTACCATAGGTATAATGTCAGACCGTGTCATTGAAGAAATTCCCTAATATCCACAACAGCTTGAGCGCAAAACGTATTCTTTAATCGTATATTTTTCGTATCTAACTCATTAATACGTAGAATGTTCCATTCATTTCACGAAACGACGTCGCTGAAGAGCTATACTTTAGGCTAAAGTCGCTTAAATATCCACTTTTTTCCGCATAGACTTTCTCACACTTTGTTGCTTTTTGGCCTCGCCGCGTCTTGCTTTTACCGCACGGCTCATGCGGGTTGCCTTCCTTGGTTTTTGTTTTTTGGTGGCACTGACTATCCACGCTTTCAAACGCACAATAGCATCTTCCCGGTTCTGTTCTTGGGTTCGAGAATTCTGCGCTTTTAGCACAAACACGCCATCGTTAGAAATTCGGCTGTCTTTTGTATTTAGCAGCGTATCTTTTACCTCTTGCGGCAAAGACGAGGCAGGTATATCAAGGCGCAGATGGATAGCACTGCTCACTTTATTGACATTTTGCCCACCGGCACCCTGTGCTCTGATGGCTTGCATTTCAATGTCGCTATCTTCTAGCGTAATAGTAGGGGTAATCGTAATCATAGCTTAACGGTTATATTCTTCACTTGTAAGTTATTTGACAGTTTATGCGTTGCACCCAGCCCCATGGAAAAAGGCTTACATTGACTGTTTATTCATTTCTTATTAGCTTACTAATTACGCTAATAAAGGAAACATATTGTGGTGGTCATTTATATTATTGTCGCACTTATCTTCTGCCTGTTACTGGCGTCGTGGCTTTTCACTCAGCATATCGATAAAAAAATCGAAAAAAACTTCCGTCCACCAGGCCAATTTTTAAATGTGCAGCATGAAAAAATTCACTACACCAAACAAGGGCAAGGCCCTACCCTTATTCTTATTCATGGACTGGCCGGTAATGCGCTTAATTTTACAGCCTTAGCGAATCAGTTAGCTAAGCACTATACCGTATACAGTATTGACCGCCCTGGAAGTGGCTTTTCTACTCGTCATCGTAACATACCAGCAGATTTCAACGTCCAAAGCGCCACTATTTTAGATTGGATGTCGCAGTTAAACATACGTGACGCTTATGTCGCTGGGCACTCTATGGGAGGCGCTATTGCTTTACGTATGGCACTAGACGCACCGGATAAAATTAAATCTGTCTCGCTGCTTTGCCCCTTAACCGTGCCCTTAACGAAAGGACCAGGTCCATTATCTATGCTGTACATTCCTTATCAAGGGTTGCGCAGGGTTATCAGTCGTACATTGGCCGCGCCGCTGCGTATACTTTTTGGAAAGAAACAAGTCGCTCAAATCTTTTTCCCAGAGCGGGTACCCTCGAACTTTGGAATTGAAAGCGGTGGGGCGCTAGCGCTGCATTCAGAGAGTTTTTATCAAGCTAGCTGTGACATGGTAGCATCAACGGAAAGCTTGTATAAACAGTTTGAACATTACGAAAAAATTTCCTGCCCGGTGGGTATTTTGTATGGTGAACAAGACGCTATCTTATCTCCCGATGCGCATATGTCATATATTGCTACATCGCTTCCCGACAGCATGGCTGAAATTATCCCCAATGCGGGTCATATGATAATTAACACTCAGCCTGAAGCCTGCTTTAACTTCATAAACAAAGTGAACAAATTAGACGCTCAGGGCGAGCTCGCTTAATCGTGTTAAGCATTTCATCTAATAGCGCACAAATTATTGCCTTTAGTGCGTAACCACTCTAGCGGTAGAGTTCGCGTTAGCACTTCGTAAATGTGACAGACTTGGTCTTAGCTCAACAGTTTGCTTTAGCTCTCGTAAGTAATCAGTGACTCTTTCAATCCCATCTGATGTAAAACACAAGTTTTTAGGCGTGGTTTTTATTTCACTTTGGTATTGCTGAAACCATGTTTGCATGGACGCACTGTCCCCTTCTGACAACGCAATGAGTAAATGATACATACGGATGAAAGAGAGCTGTCTACGATACTCTGTCGTGCCATGCTCGAACCCAAGTAGCGTTGTTTGCGATAGGGATGTTTCAGAAACGCCAAGTAAATCAGCAGCCTCCGCTTGATTCAAGCCAACTTCTTGGTAAGCCCAAGTGAAAGCTTTTATAACAACACTGGGTGGATAGGTGCTATGGATCATAGTTTGGCCTCGATTTCATTCGTTTAAAACATCTTACTTATCGAGAATATTGCGAAAATCATTCCAACTTGCCGAGCCGCCTACAGCTACTGACAATGTTGTTTGGTTTTTACAAAATGAAAGCGCTCAGCATCTTCATCAAGAGTGTAACCTAGTTGAGTTAACCACGCCCTTGCTTCCGGGTAGGTATCAAAGAAAGTAAAGTCTACACCGGTTTGACGGTATACCGCGTCAAGTTGATTTCGGGTGGTTGATTTTACTAAGGATGATTCAAGTACCAACGCTAGATGTGTTAACCCAAGGTGACGTACTGCGGATATACGTTCAGCCAGAAGGTTTTCGGCATCGGGAATAAGCAGGGACTCCCCTTCAAGAACGACAATATCACCCCAATTACTGCCATGCATATCGATAGACTTATCTCGGTAATCAAGCACTAAGCCATTGACACACTCACTATTCCAGGGGCCATAAGCTTGAGTAAGCATAATATTACCGCACCGAGTAACTACAAATGAGCCATGTACTGGTTTCATAATTCTCCGCTCTTCAATGCTTCACAATCAAACTATAGTCAATGATTTCAAAATTCGAAATGTAGTAAACCATCGCGCCCTCAATATTGTGAGGGCATGATGGTAAAGTGAAGCAATTACAAGCGTGATGCGGGCATAGTCAAAGCCTCTGCCGTGGCATTTGGCAGGGGTAAACGGAGTAAGCTATGCAGCTAACACCCGAATCAACTGTGAAAACGTAGGCTTATCTTGAACATCAAGAGGCGCTCTTAATTCTCGAGCAATATCACTTACGCTAATAACACCGCGCACCTCGTGAGAATCTCTATCGAGCACTAAACAATGATGCTGCCCATAGTCTCTAAGGGTTTCTACCACATCCCCGACTGACGATTTTGTCAATTCTGTGAAATCAAATGACATTAGTGACGTTTTAGCCTGCATGAAATCACGCACCACTAACCCATCTCTAGGCACTTTTAATTCAGCAATTTTCTGCACAATATGCTGTTCGCTTACGTCTTGTGACGTAACAATGCCGGTGAATGCATTATTGGCATCTACCACCAGCATCATACGGACATGAGATTGACGCATGATTTTTTCAACGCGTGTAGCAGGTGCATTTTCGTCAATCACGTGTGGCATGTATTGTTTGAAATCTGTGAACACCGCCATCGCTGACGAAGTGACAGACACTTTATTTTCAACAACAGGCCAAGCTAGACGATCGGCGGCATCGGTTTTATGAAGTTGTAAGGTATGCATTACCTTCCCCTTAAAATAGTAAACAAATTAGATAGATGGATGAAAACTTTGTTTAACTAAAGTGGGGTGGCGCGCGAATAGGGTGCGCTGCATAGTCTGCATCGCTGAGAAGTGTGTAAGTAAAAAAGCGAGTATTGGGAACCTTGCTACTCGCGAAGAAAGCACTTAAAAAGTAGGCGCCATCATCAAGCTCGTCTTTATCACTGGCTTGATCTAGATTTGAAGAGGCTAAATATTGAATGCTAATGTCATTCGATACTTGTGAAATCTCTTTGCTCAATACATTGCCAGCACCATTTTCAGGTACTAAGAACGACATTGTGAGTAGCAACAGCAAAAGATTCAAAAGAAGAACTCCAGCAACATTTAAAAAACGGGTTAACTCACCCTTACCTAATACTATATGGCTTTTTTATTCACTATCACTTAAGCCCGCCTCAATTTTTAGACGATTTATCGCTTATTATCTAATTACTAAATATAAGTGACGTTACACCCTACGCATTCATTCTAATAAATAGAACGCACTGTTATAAGCTTTGCAATATTCACTCTTGAACTGTTCCAGTAGACTGATTTTAAAATTTAGTTCTATTGCTCATTCATTTATGAAAAAACGCTGGCCTCTTTGGCTGATCTTAATTCACTGGCTCACCTTTCTGGTTGTGGTAGGTATGTTTGCCTCTGGGCTATGGATGGTAGATTTAACCTACTATAGTGATTGGTACAAAACCGCGCCCCATTGGCACAAAAGTGTAGGGCTACTGTTGTTTTCTGTGACTTTAGTGAGGTTGATTTCGCGCATCTCTACCCAGCGACCACCGACCTTTGGCAGCAAGTTTGAGAAGTTGGCCAGTAAATTAGGGCACAGTGCTATTTACCTTGTTCTATTAGCGCTTTTTACCTCGGGCTATCTTATTTCAACTGCCGATGGCAGAGCCATAGATGTATTCAACTGGTTTGCGGTACCAGGGCTTGGTGAGTTTATAGAACATCAAGAAGACCTGGCTGGCGAGGTGCATTTCTACCTGGCTTGGACATTAATCGTGCTGACTTCTTTACATGGGTTAGCGGCATTGAAACACCATTTCATTGATAAAGACGACACGCTGAAGCAGATGTTGAGGCTTCGCTAAACACTAATATTAAGGAGATTTTATGAAGAAGTTAACACTTGCACTAGTGACGGCCGCAGCACTCAATACAGCGGTAAGTTCAGCTCACGCCGCTGATTATATTATTGACTCCAAAGGTGCTCATGCATCAGTTAATTTCAAAATTCAGCATTTAGGTTACTCATGGCTAACCGGTCGCTTTAACGACTTTAAAGGCACATTTAGCTACGATGAAAATAACCCTGCTACAGCGTCTGTCTCAGTGACTATCGAGACCGATAGCATAGATTCAAACCATTCAGAACGAGATAAGCATTTAAGAGGCGACGACTTTTTAAATGCAGATGACTTCCCAGAAGCTAAATTCGTTAGCACAAAAGTGGCTGACAAAGGCAACGGCATGTTAGACATCATGGGTAACCTTACGCTGCATGGTGTGACTAAGCTCGTGACTATTGAAGCCAAAAAAATTGGTGAAGGTAGCGATCCGTGGGGCGGTTATCGTGCTGGTTTTTCAGGCACTACTACTATTGCGCTAAAAGACTACGGCATTGACTATGACTTAGGTCCCGCGTCACAAACCGTTGAGCTTTCTCTTCACGTTGAAGGTGTTAAACAGTAACGTTCTACACTTATAAAATAACAAAGCCCGCTGATGCGGGCTTTTTACGTTTACAGGCTAGATATAACTTACCCAGACATGAGTTATGCCTTGTAAATCAATGCAGCTTTAACTTAGGGCTAATCGCATAACTCAGCTTCTTAAGTAGCAGCTTTAGTGCGCCTCTTAGCTTTCCGTGTACTGCAAATTGGTGCATGTTGTATAAAGAGATATAAACTATCTTGGCTAAACGCCCTTCAATGAACATACTTGAATTTGATAACGACCCCATCAAGCTACCTACGGTGCTGTAGTTACTTAAATGCACTAGCGAGCCATAATCTTTATAGACATAGCCTTTTAATTCTTTCCCCCGCTGTAATGCAATAATATTGTTTGCCGCCGTGTCTGCCATTTGATGCGCAGACTGGGCTCTAGGTGGTACCCATTTACCGTTTTCTTGTTTGAAGCCACAACAATCACCAATAACCCAAATGTTACTGTCGCCAGTGCTTTGTAAGTGCTTATTAACAAGAATTTGGTTTGCGCGGTTGGTCTCAAAAATGCCCATTTCGGTGACGAAATCCGGCGCTTTCACCCCTGCCGCCCATACCATTAAATCAGCATCTACGCGGCTTCCATCTTTTGTGATAAGGCCATTTTCATCAGCCTCTGCCACCATAGTGCTTTCTTTGATGTCTACACCGAGTTTATGCAGCGCCTTACGAGCAGAATTGGCGATACGCTCTGGTAGCGCAGGTAATATCCGCTCTCCCGCTTCTACAATAGTTATCTTTAAACGGGACGCTGACATACCCGGCATGCCGTAGGTTTTCGATAAGTTAGCAACATGATGAAGCTGAGCGGCTAATTCAGTACCCGTCGCGCCCGCGCCCACAATAGCCACTTTCATAAAGCTATTTTCATCTTCTTGCTGATTAATACGAATTAGCTGATTCAACAACCCTTTGTGAAAGCGTTCAGCTTGAACCAATGAATCAAGAAAGTAACAATTTTGCGCAACGCCTGGCGTTCCAAAGTCATTACTGACACTACCAATCGCCAATACCAATTGGTCGTAAGGTATTTTACGTTCGGGTAATATCGACACTCCCTCATCATCGAATAATGGCGCAAGCGTGATAGTTTTGGCCTCTGCATCAATGGCACACATACTCCCTAACTGAAAGCGATAGTGGTGTGCCGCAGCATGAATAGCGTAATCAACGCCATCAGAGTGCTTGTCTATAACGCCAGCAGCCACTTCGTGAAGCAAGGGCTTCCAAATGTGAGTGCGACTTCTGTCAACTAGGGTTATTTCTGCTTCGTTCTTTCTCCCGAGGGTGCGGCTTAAGCGGCTTACAAGTTCAAGACCTCCAGCGCCACCACCGACAACAACTATTTTTTGCATGGGTTTACCTATAATTTAATCATTCCACGTATCTCATCTTTCATAATCCAAAATTATTGAAATGATATACCTGGCGCGACTAAAGGTATTCGCTGCATATGTGGGGTTAACAGTACGCCTGAACGCATTTTCTCGCAAGCCTGACAGGTTGGTTCTAGTAAGGCGTACGATAAAAAAGGCCAAAAAAAACGGTAACCGTGAGATACACGCTACCGCTTTTTATACCAGAGTAGATAATGGTTTTAACTAATACTGATAATCAACGCTGAACATTACGTTTCTTGGCCGCCCAGGGAAGTATCTATCGGCGGTAAAGGACGTGTAATCGGCTCGCTCAGCGTAGGCGGTATCGAGCAAGTTATTTACTCTTGCATACACTGAAAGTTCAGGCGAAATTGCCCAAGAGGCTCGAAGGTTCAATAAATCATGCCCTTCGTACTCGTTAAGGTTTTCAGCATCGGTATAATACTCATCGACATGCTGCCACTCGAGTTCAGCCCGAGTACTTTGGGTAAAGCTGTACCCTACGCGAGCATTGAAGGTAAGGTTTGGCGCCGTATCAATATCGTTGCCCTTAATATCAACTTCGCCCACAATTTCACTGTGCTCATAGGTGTGTTTGGCATAGCTGCCTGCAAACGCCAAATCAAACCCTTGGCTGATTTGATAGTTTAGGGTTAGCTCTACCCCTCTGTGCCAGGTTTCTCCATTGCTTACATTGAAAAAATCACTATCACGATAGATTACATTGTCTTTGGTTAAGCTATAAGCAGACACCACATAGCTAAAGGCTTTGTGTTGCCCTTTAACACCCACTTCTACATTGGTGGCGGTGACCGAGTCCAAGTCGGCAATTTGTTGATCGCGCTGTAACCTATAAAGCTCTGTCGCTTGCGGGGCACGATAACCTCTAGATAACCCTGCATACCATTGGGTTGTTTCACTGCTTTGAAAACTTACCGAGAGTTTAGGGCTAAAGTTACTGTAATCGTTGGTGCCACTTTCAGGCCTTGCGTACCGACATCCACCAAAACCACATTCGGTGCCATCGTCGCGGGTACGACCCGATAGCATATTGTTGGTGTAATCATAGTCCATATATTCATAACGCCCCCCTAAAGAAACCGCCCACGACGCTTGTTGCCAATTTAACGCAATGAACGGAGCATAAAGGGTAGCGTCTACCTGATAATCGTAATGAAGCCCCGTCGGTACGGTTTCCACTAAAAATGCAGAGCCAATCGTAGCGCCATCTTGTGCTTGCACCAAGCTACCTTGGGTATATTCAGCGTCTAAACCGGCATCAAAACTTAACGTGTTGTTCACCACATGGTGATACTGGGAAAGTACACCAAACCCTTCTTGCTCATTTTCTTCAAGCGGTGTACCGGGTAAAAAGTGCATGCGAAATTCCATGCTTTGATCGCGATAATACGGCGTAATAGACAATGCGTTGTCGCCGCTTAACGCCACATCTACTTTGCTCCATATTCGCAAACTTTTCGCTTTTCGAAAGGCTTCAGGGTTGTCGTTACCTTGGGCGATATCTTCATCTTTATAGCTTTCAAACCCGGTAATGTAACCGGCGGTTTCTTGATCTAAATGGGTGTACGTCAACCCACTGGTTACTTTTAGGTTATCAACTTCGTAGCGATGCCTGAGATTAACCTTTTCTTGATCTACACTTTCTTCGTCTCGATACCCGCCGTCGCGGGTAATACTCGCATTAATGCCTATACCAGACTCACCAAAGTCTTTACCTTGCCGCAGTTTCAACCTGCTATAACCATAAGAACCATAGTCAATTCCATATAAGGCAGTATCTTGGGTAACATCGGGGGTAATAACATTAATCACGCCGTGAATAGCGTTAGAGCCATACAAGGGGGAAGCAGGACCTTTTAACACCTCTATGCGTTCTGCCATTTCACCATGCGCTTCAAACAACTCGTTTATATTGCAAAAACCTGCTGCGCGTAAGGGAATGTTATCTTCAGCGGCCAATATACCGCCACATGCCCCAGCACCGGTAAGCACTGGCGAGCGTAAAGCAGGTAGGTATTCCTGCCCATTACCTCGCTGAACACCAGCACCTGCAATAAAATTCAACACTTCTTGTATATGGCTTGGTGAAACAAAGTTTATGTCATCGCTTGAAACCGTAGACACCACATACCCTGAGTTTGCGGTGGAATTAGCAATTCTACTTCCCGTTGTTACCACGCGTTCTATTGACGCTATGCTTTTTCCACTGTTTGAGCCCTCTGGGATTTGCGCGGCAGCAAAAGAAGAAAACGACACCACTGTCACGGTGCTAAGGCCATGTAAAAATAACCTAAATGTGGAGCTCATTGCTTGTCCTTTCTAAAGATTTGGCGAGATTAACATACGTATAATGCGTGTCATTCGACCACAACGTTGTTGCTAACTATAAGGTCAATTGTATCGTTAACTATTTAGCGATGAAATGATGTTTCTAATTTGTGCGCTTGTGGTATTTCTTGTGGAAGTGAAACTGGCTACCACCACCATCAATATGGTGCGTACTATTCGCTAAAAAGCGAAAGAGAAAACAAAAAAGCGAGGCAAACTCGATAATGTTATAAGTCTGCCTCGCCCTTTTTATTTGAAAGGATGTTATTTATCCTCGGCTGCTAATCTATTTAGCCTTCTGAATAGATCAGAATCTATCTATTCAGCTAACTCGTCTAGCACAGCAAATAATACATTTGCGCCTACGCGAGACACTTCTTTATCATACAAATTTTCTGTATTCACGCCTTCTTGGCCACCCGCTAAGTCACTGATAGCGCGAATAATAACCCAGTCCACATTGTTGATTGTGCACACTTGGCCAATCGCAGTAGATTCCATTTCGGTGACTTCAGCCGTAAACACATCTCTAACCCATTTACGATACTCTCGGTTATCCATAAACACCGAGCCGGTAACACCATTTCCACCTACATGAAGCTTGGCATCACGTTCATCCAAAATACGTTGAATTGGCATTTCAGCCATTGCTGTTTTCGCCGCGGCTAGTAGCTTTGGCGAGGCAGTGAAATAAGGCGTATCTTGTGGCTTATCCATACCGTCTTTTACAATCAATACTTCATCTGGGTGGATAAAGTGAAAAGGCTTATATTTAGGATAATGAGGGTCGGCTGCTAAACGAGAAGGCTGCTCTTCCATAAATTTTTCGTAATAGGCGGGTAACACGTATTCACCAGGATTTTCTGGGTCTTCGTTGGTATATACACTTTCGTCATGGTAGTACCAACGCTCGGGTACGATAACATCCCCCGGCTGCCATTTTGGATTCACCGCGCCCGCGATGCCCATATAGACCACTTGCTTAACAGGGAAATAATCGAGTGCCATTTGCGTAGACATTGCCGCGTTTGCAATGCTCATCCCAGTAGCGAAAACCAATATTGGCTCGTCATGATAGGTGCCAATTCGGTAAGTAATGCCTTTAATTGTGGTAGTAGTATGAATTTGTGCATCTGGATCGGACGCAATCCTACCTAAAATACCTTCCATTTCTGGCGCGTATGCAACCACAACCGCAGTAAATTCATCACCCGTGAAAGTAGCTGGCCCATATTGAGGTGTCGTGTTAGTTGAAGTTGTAGTACACCCTGATATCACCACAACAAATGACATACACAGCAGAAGCGAAATAACGCGAAGTTTCATAATCACCATTCTTATTTGATTTTTAGTGGAACGAGTGGAGAGCGATAGCATGCTCGCTCTTCGCTGTTTTATTCTTAACGTACCAGTTTTCAGTGTTAAAGAAAGTGTTATATCCGCATTTTACAAATATTAAAAACACTGGATACACCCCCCTAACAAATGACATTCTGCAAAGACTATCTTATTTCGCTTTTTAAACTAATTCTTTATCCTCAATAGAATAAAACGCGCTTAGTTGCAGTTTCATAAGCTGAATATGGATGTGTAGTTACCCTTATTGGATTACATTTATAGGAGATAAAAGGACTTAAAAAAGCAACGCGAGACCAACTGACTCGTATCGATGAGGATACAAATACCAATGAACATGAAACTACTTCGCTCTCTGCAAATTTTTGTTGAGGTCGCTGAAAGCGGTAGCATGAGTATTGCAGCCCGAAACCTGCATATGACCGTCTCGGCCATTAGCCAACAACTGAGAAAACTTGAACAAGACATTTGGCTGAGTTTATTTAACCGTAATACACGAAATTTGAGCCTTACCGAGGCTGGAAGGATCTATTACGACACCAGCAAAAAGATGTTAGATACCGCGGTTGAAGCACAAGAGCGTATTGAAACGCTTCAAGATGCGCCTTCAGGTAAAGTCAATATTATTGCCCCAGAAGGTTTTGGTGGAGGCTTATTAAGTCAGCCCTTGCAGAAGTTATGTGAGGATTTTCCAAAAATAAATGTATCGCTGACGCTAACCGACCAACCTACAGACATTATTGTTTCCGGTGCCGACTTACTGCTTGGCTTCACCCCAGTATCTGATACTAACTTCAGCAGTTTAGAGTTGGCCACATGGCGACGAATTCTTTGTGTATCGGCTGACCACCCTTTGGCAAAATCGCCTCTTGAGTCGCCCGAAATTCTTCAAGAGTATTCCTATATTTCTCACCGTCATATAGAAGAATATGTAATGAAGCACGACAAGTTTGATAAAGTGCCACTAACGTCGAGCCGTATTGAGCTTGATTCAATGCAGACCTTAATTCAGCTTACCCGTGATGGTCTTGGATATGCAGTGTTGCCTGAACCAGAGGTGCGCCACTTACTTAGTGAGGGTTCAATGAAGCAGCTATTCACTGACTGGTCGTTACCTGATTACACCGTATATGCGGTTACGCCAAAGCGGGAATTGGTTCCTGCTAAAATAAGCGCAGCTATTACATGCTTGCAAGATTGGTTCTCTGAGATTTAGGTTTTACGAATTAATCGCTTTCACTAAAAAGGCCTAAACTTGCGTTTAGGCCTTTTTCGTCAGTCAGTAGCAAACCAATACGCTGCCACTTTTTGATGATTTAGCTTAAAAGCGTGTGTTCATCTGTACACTTAAAATATGTGCTGTTGCTGACTGCGTACCTGTAAAGTTAGTGGTGAAGTCTGTATTTGGTAAAACATCGCTAAGGATAGTTCTATCTTTATTAATATACGCTTCGCGACCATCAATAAATACATACGCAGCGTCAATCGATGTGTTTTCGCTCATAGTATAAGTTAAACCACCTGATATCCAATGACGGTCAGTATCAGGAATACTCAATGAACGATTCTCCACCGATACTACTCCATCGTCGTAAGCGTAACCTGCACGTAAAGTAAACTCATCATTTAGGATATACGTTACACCAATAGATCCGCGCCATGAGTCGTCAAAGTTTTCTTCTTTAATAAGGAAATTTTCGCCATCTTCTAAGTTAGCTTCAAGTTTTTGGAAAGTACTCCAATCAGTGAAGGTAAGACTCGCTTGAACAGACCACTGGTCATCAATTTTCTGGTCGATAGCAAGCTCTGTAATAGCCGCAAGATTTAAGTCTAGGCTACCAGGCTGGTTGAGTTCTATCGGGAATACAGGCGTTTCTGATGATACGGCCCCGTCCAACTCTAGTTTTGTTTCAGCGCGATGAGACAACGCGATGTTAGTTAACTCACTAGGCTGCCAGAAAACACCTACGTTCCAACCGAAGCCCACATCATCGCCTTCCATGCTAAACAGTGACGATCCAGCGTTAAGAGAGGGAAGTGTTATACCTAAAGCCTGTGCGGTTGGTTCTAAACCTTCAATGGTAGCTGCCAATGTATTAGATACACCTGAACCAATTTCAGCTTCTGCATACGTCACGTTTAAACCAAAGCCGACCATAAGCTGCTTGTTCACTTTATATGACAAAGCTGGGTTTACCGTAACGGTTTTAACTTCTGCAGTATCAGCGAAATGTAAAGCGCCGAAGTCATCAGAGTAATCAGAACGGAGGCCATAAGTGGTGAAAACACCTACACCAGCAGAAAAATTGTCGTTGATAGGTGAAACGTAGAAGAAACCTGGAACAAATGCTGTCTCAGCAATATTATCTTCTTTAGCAACGCCACCACCAACTAGGGTATCCCCAAATGAATAAGTCACATTACCGGAAATGTCTACATTCGGGTCTATAAAGCTTACTGATGCACTAAACTCAGCTTCTTTAAATACACCAATCGCAGCTGGATTGGTTGCTAAAATAGAGGCATTCTCTGGCTTCGCCGCTTGGCCCGCCATGGCACGACCCAAACCATTCGCACTATGCTCATTTACTTGGAAACCAGCAGCTAGCACAGAAGAAGATGCCATAGAGGCTAATGCTAAGCATACAGAGGCGCGTAAAGAAAAATGTTGCTTCATAAAAATACTCTTATAGAACAGGAAATATGCAGTGGCGCATTCTACGATTACGGTATGTTTTGTTCAATGCAAGTTAACGCCATTCACGCTGTTTTATCGCATTTTTTACAATTTTAGCGGCACAATTAAAGAAGATGTAAACACTTTGAAAATAATAGATTGCAAAAATTGATATTATTTGTGAACAGGTGAGTTTGCCTATCACTATATTCAATTGGAGGAGACTTGATTAATCACGCTATTTTTGACCTTTCTAGTGATTACGCTTGTATAAGCAGTTTCTAGCCCCACAACAGTGGTACAAGATAATTTCAACAGCCTAAGGAGAGATTCACATGTCTAGCAATAAAGAAATTCTATTGGTCAATCGCCCAAACGATAGAAAAATAGGCTCCCATTTGTTCGAAACTCGTGAGCAAGATATTCCTTCCCCGGGTAAAGGTGAAATACTGATTAAACAAACTTACATGTCGCTCGACCCAGCAATGCTAGGGTGGATGAGTGAAGATCGTGAAAGTTATATTCCGCCTGTTGAGCTTGGTGAAGTCATGCGCTCAAGCGGTGTGGGTGAAGTAATTGAGTCGAACAACCCTGATTTTTCTGTTGGCGACAAAGTCATGGGAATGACCGGCTGGCGAGAATACTTGGTCAGTAATGGTGAAGGCTTCAACAAGCTACAGCCCGGTATTACCGAAGAGATGGCCCTTTGCGTATTCGCTTTGCCTGGTTTAACTGCTACCACAGGCTTATATAACTTTGGTGAGCCTAAAGAAGGTGAAACCTTAGTTGTCACTGGCGCTGCGGGTTCGGTGGGCTCAATTGTAGGTCAGCTAGCTAAAGCTGACGGCCTTCGCGTTATTGGTGTCGTGGGCAGTGACGAAAAAGCAGATTGGATTGTCAACGAGCTCGGCTTCGACGGTGCAGTAAACTATAAAACTGACGATTTGGAAGCAAAATTAACTGAGCTCACCCCCGATAAAATTGATGTGTTCTTTGAAAACACCGGTGGCCCTATTCAGCATCATATTTTCAATCGTATGAATACCCATGGCCGTATTGTGGTTTGCGGCATGATTGCCGACTATCAATCAGAAAACCCGGCTCCCGGTCCAAATTGGATACCGTTAATTAAAAAGCGCATTAACGTTCGAGGGTTTGCTATGCCTGATCATTGGGGCGAAGTACCTCAACTTGTTGCAAAGCTATCGCCCTACGTACAACAAGGAAAGATTCAATATCGTTCTCACATGGTTGAGGGTTTAGCGTCAGCGGTAGAGGGTTTACAGATGCTATTTTCTGGCGACAATAAAGGGAAAATGATCGTTAAACTTTAATCACACACGCTTATGCTTTCTGCGTTAACTATCGACGTTAATTTCACTTAGCGTCGATAGTAAATAAGTCCCCTTCCCCGCAGCCTTTGCTTGATAAAGCTCATTATCAGCTTGGTTAATTAAGCCTTCTAGAGTTTGCCGTTTCACATTATTAACGACCACAGCACCAATAGAGCAAGAGACGGTTTTCGCTGATGCATTTGGTGCATGCGGTAAGGCTTTTTCATCCCAGGTATCGAGTATTTGCTGGCAACTCTGTTCTACTTGCCTTGCAGAGACCCCACTGACGATAACCATAAACTCTTCGCCGCCATAACGACCCAGAATATCGGTTTGCCGTTGAAACACAGCGCGCATCACATCAGCCTGCGCCACAATGGCATCATCACCTTGCTGGTGACCAAAGGCATCGTTGTATTTTTTAAAGTCGTCTAAATCGAGCATAAAAACAGCGAAAGAAAGGTTCTGTCTTTTACTGAGCGACAGCAATCTCTCGCCTTCTTTCATCAGCGCACGTCTATTAAGAAGATGGGTTAACGGATCTTCACGGCTTAAGGTGTTTAGCTTCTTATTTGTTGATTTTAGAAGAATAACAATTCTATCTAAACGATATTTTGCATAAGCACATATAAACAAAGACCCAACCACAAATGACGTTGAAATCATCACGCGGTCGCCATAAACAGGCGCGATTACCATTAACCCAATAAACCCAGCGATACTTATAGTCGATGCTGCCAACGCCAACTTGTAGGTAACACCTAATGCAAATACACAATAGAATGCATATAAAATGGTGCCCTCGTAAGGAAAAGCAAACTCGTATAGCACCCAACTTTGGTAAATAAGCACATAGTTCGCGAAGGTTAACATGACCATCAGCCCTGCAAATATCCAGCTTCTGGCAGCATAAAAGAATTTAGAGAACGAAAGGGCGATAACCGCAAAGATAACTGGAATTTGATACAAAAGGCGGTTTTGAAGATAAAACTCGTACAAAGGGGAAGGTAACAACACTATATCCGCCAATATGAAAGAGGCGAGCAACAAAGCACCGATAATAAGAGCAACTCGAAGTCTTAAAATCTCTTTATGCTTTGTTACCACTTCCACCTATTTCTCCAGACACGGGTAATATCTTTCAGTAAGTATAGACACTTCTATAGGACTAGCTTAAGTAGACTACCTTTTAATGCCTCAATGGTAATAGGTTTAGTGACAACGTCGTTCATACCGTCTTGTTTAAAGGCATCATGGCGTTCTTTAAAAGCTTCTGCTGTAAGCCCAATAATAGGAATTTGGCTTACGTCACTCGGTAAACTTCGAATGCGCCTAGTGGCTTCAACACCATCCATCACTGGCATATGAATATCCATAAAGATAACGTCGAAGGTCTCTTCTTCAACTTTAACGGCCGCTTTTAAACCGTTGTCGACATGAGTAACCGTGCACCCAAGCTGTTCTAGTAGTGCCTGAGCCACCACGGCATTTATCGCATTGTCTTCTGCCAGTAGTACGCTAATACCCGGTTTAAGGATTGTATTTTTATCTAGGTTACTTTGCGCTTCTTGTAGTGACGCGCTATCAATAGTGCGGGCGCTAACCATAGCAGACATAGTAAAACACGACCCTTCACCCACTCGGCTCATAACTTTAACATCGCCACCTAGTATCTGTGAGAGCTCTTTAGCAATGGACAAACCTAAACCTGTGCCGCCATAACGACGTGAAATAGAAGAGTCGGATTGAGTAAACTTATCGAAAATATGTTCAAGCCTATCGGGTTCTATACCAATGCCTGTATCTTTCACAGAAATGACTAAACGATTTTCTTCTACCGATGGACCAGCTACCTTTTTAAGACTTGCTGTAACCGTCACCGTGCCTTTGTGTGTGAATTTGATGGCGTTACTGGCTAGGTTAATCACTATCTGGCGCAGTTTAGTCACATCACTCGTGACCATTACCGAGTCCAAATTCTTACTTTTATATTCTAACCGCGTGTGGTTTGCACTCGCATTGATACCTAGCAAGGTAATAAGATCGTTCAGCATGCTATCTAAATTAAATTCGGTCACATCAACTTCTGACATGCCAGACTCAATTTTAGATAAATCGAGTACATCGTTTATCACATTGGCAAGAATGGTGGCTGAAGAACGTAAATCTGAAGCATATTGCTTTTGCTTGTCATCTAACGGCGTGTCTAGCAATAAAGTAGCAAGCCCTTGAATACCGTTTAACGGCGTGCGAATTTCGTGGCTCATAACGGCAAGAAAGTCCGTTTTGGCTTTATTGGCAGCTTGTGCCCGTTCCACGTAATTTTCGATGTCTGCTGACATGGCCTCTACATCTTGGGCTAATTCACTCAGCTCATCTTTGCCGCTTACATCAATGCTAACCCGCTTGTGATTACCGGCAATACTGCTCGTTGCATCTTTAATTTTGCCAATTGGGGATACCACAAAATACTGAGTAATTTTCCCTATGAATAAACTCACTAAAATAACCGTAAACAAGGTAATAGCGATGGTTAGCCAAGCTATTTTTGATAATGATGATTCGAGCTCATCGGTAGATTGGCTAACCGTAAGCTTCCAGTTCCAAGGGTCGAACTTGCTACAGGCAAAGAGTACATCTTGGTCTCTCCACTCAGATTCACCAAATGCAATATCGGTAGCATTAATAGTGGTGATGGTGGCGTTGGCAGTATTGATGGGTGCCCATTCTTCATAGGTGCTAAATAGCTCAGCACCCGTTGACTTGTCACTTACCGCAAAATGCTTACCGGTTGATTGATGAAGCTCTGCTAGCTCGTCAAACACCTCTTTTTGATAGGCATCTCGAAATACAGGTACATTTTCCAAACCAGAATTCACCAGCAATTCGTGCCGCTCTCGCACGAACTCAATAAAGGTGAGTGATAAGGTTTGAGTAAGTAACTGATATTCTCGCTCTCTCACTGAGTCATAAGCCGTCAAATAGGCCCAATAGCCCGTTAGCGCCATCCCTGTAAACAGAATGGGGATATATATAGCTAAAAGTTTCGACTTAATTCGCATAGATATCTGGTACTACTCTTTATTGATAAACGTGATCTTTCGATAACTTTAAATACGTCGAGGGAATAGGAATATGCATCTTTATGGCGGTAGATACATTCACCCCTATTGTGTATTTATCCATTCTAGTGACAGCCATGGTATTCGCCCTCTCGCCACTTAAGATCCTCTTGGCGCGTAATGCACCTGATTTACCGATACTCTTTTCATCTGCTACAACGCCAAGTAACGCACCTTGCTGTACAGACTCTATACTTTCGGCAAAAATCGGTAATAGTTTAGTTTCTTTGTAAATAACATTAATGAGATCGTCGGCTTGAAGCAAGGGGCCAGTGGAAAGCCAATAAGCATCGAGGCCAGATGTTTCTACTTTTTCTTTAAGCACTTCCACTATACCAGCACGCATAGCACCTAACCCTAAAGTGCCTTCAACATAGGCGGTGCTCACCGTCACAAACTTCACGTTATCATACTGACTCTCGAGTGCTAACAGGCTTTCTACCGAACTTTTTGAAGATGGGTATTCTGAGTGCACCAGCCCAATAGTGATGGGTTCCTCCAGTGCAGAGGCTTTTAGTAAGCCATCAAGCATATCCAACTTCACCTTGGCATCTAATACGTGAGATTCACCGGTTATGTTTGACGTGCTATGTTCGCCAAACGCAGTGACTATGCCCTCTTTTACAGGGTCTGCCACTGTCATAAATAAAGTAGGAATCTCAGCCGCAGCGGAAAAGTTGTAAACCGCCCTAGTGGCAAGCGTAGCAATTGGTACTAACAGGTCCGGCGCTGCTTGCTCGGTGATTGTTTCCACAATAGACCTCGCCTTTTCTTCTAGACCCTCTGCATTATATATTTCTACGTCTATTTCATGATCGGGCATAACCAGCGTAAGTTCATCGATAAAGGCATCTTTTGTATTTATCACTACCGGTAAAGGACCCGTTTCTATTATGACCACACGTAGTGGTTTAGCGTTAACCTGAGCGTGAAATACAAAACAAAGGAGTATACTCACAATGAGTAGTGACGTTTTTTTCATCTTTATTTAGCCCAACTATTAAGCTTGTGAGTAGGTGATTAGTTTGAAATATCATAGTGTTAATCGACTTCGCTGCATAGCTGAAGTTCGTATAATATAGGCTTAAAACACCCATCAGTGTGATTGTAGGTAGTTTGCGCTAGATTAAGCGTTAAAAAGTGCCCTAGCGTACTAACCATCTATGATTTGGAGCCCATTATAATTTAAGGGCCATATAAAATGCCTAACCCGTTACGGCTAAACCTATCAAGGATAATAACCATATTATGAGGCGAATAAAATCTCTTATCCCTAGTACTCCCCCAAATATATGTTCTAGCAAAAAAATGACAACGCTAGGTATAGGTTTAAGCCTATGCCTGGCAAGCTTTTCGCCTATCGCTAACAACGAAATGAGGAACCAGAAAATGACGAACAATAATATGAAGACGTTAACGAAAGAACAAGTCATTGAACAACTCAACCTCTCTCATCACTTCGAAGGTGGGTATTTTCGCCAAAGCTTTAAAGCGGATCACAGAGACAAAGTAACAACGGCGCGTGGTGAACGCACCACCATGACCGCTATTTATTATATGCTTACGAACGACAATAGTATTGACCATTTTCATACTAAGTATTCCGATGGCATTGAGTTTTACCATATGGGCTCGCCCATTACTTACCATATGATTTACCCAGATGGCCATTACGAAAAAGTGGTAGTAGGGCCTGATATTGCCAACGGCCAGCAGTTGCAGCTTGCTGTTCCCGGTGGCACTTATAAAGCGGCCGAATTAACTGATGGCGACTATGGTTTGGTGAGCGAAGCGGTATCCCCTGGGTGGGAGCCTGAAGATATGATTGAAGTTTTTCAGCATGAATTGCTAGAAAAATTCCCGCAGCACAAAGCGCTTATTGAGCGTCTTGCGAATAAGAAATAACGCCCGTTGCTACACGTAAAAAGCCTGCTCTTAGCAGGCTTTTTTAATTCCATTCAAAGTGTCATATCCACATTTAGAGATAGGCGCATTTCTGCTAGACGTTGGTTTCGACTACATTTTCACTTCGGCCAAAAGCGCAACGCTTTTTAGTCGTGCCTCTAGATTATGAATGGGCATTGAAACAATTAACTCATCCACTTCTGTGGCTTCTACAAACTTAGCTAACTGCGTGGTTACCGTCGCTTTTGAGCCTACTAACGCATAACGCAATACATGAGACAGCATAGCGTAATCGGCTTCGCTGCAAATATTAGATAAATCATCTACAGGTTTAGCGAAAAGCTTATTCAGCCCGCGCCGCATATTCATAAACTGCTGTTGAACCGACGTGAACAAGTACTGAGCTTCTTCATCGGTATCGGCTACAACCGCCATTAACCCCGCCATCACGTGAGGCGTTTCTCGCTGCGCTGATGGTTTAAACATAGAACGATAAACATGCAAGGCATCGAACAGCTGGTCTGGTGCAAAGTGCGACGCAAAAGAATAAGGCAACCCAACCGATGCAGCCAATTGCGCACTGTATAAACTTGAACCCAACAACCATAACGGAATATGTGTGTTGGCACCCGGCACCGCGATAATTTTCTGCCCAGGCTCTGGGGCTCCCAAATAATGTTGAAGCTCTTTTATGTCATCAGGGTAGGTGTCTACATGCGCGTTGCTACTAAGGTTGCGACGCAATGCTTTTGCGGTAGCCATGTCGGTACCTGGGGCTCGGCCAAGCCCTAAATCTATGCGACCTGGGTACAAGGTTTCCAACGTACCGAATTGCTCGGCGATAACCAATGGTGCGTGATTTGGTAGCATTACACCACCTGCACCTACACGAATGTGGTTAGTAGCGCCGGCAATGTTGCCTAACATAACGGCGGTAGCAGAACTCGCCACACCATGCATACCGTGATGTTCTGCCAACCACACACGTTGATATCCACTACGCTCAGCTTGCTTAGCTAACTCTCGCGAGTTACTTAATGCATCGCTTATGCTTTGCCCGTCTGAAATAGGGGCAAGATCGAGTAGTGAAAGGGGTAATGACATGGCTAACCTCGTAAACGTTTTTTTGCAGTGTATCGCAAACTCAATATACGCCGAAAGGCTTTGCCACGGTTCACACGAGATACGCGATATTAGGTTTACTCTCGAGTAAACCTAAACTTCCCGCCGCCTTGTTGTAACTCGAAGCGAGTATAGTCAACTAGACCGCCGGCATTTTCAAACACAATAACAATACCTGCTGGCGTGAAACGAAATTCCGAGGCTGAATACGGAGTAAGACCAAGTACCGGTTGACCTGTAGCTTTCGCCGTTAGCACACTATCATCGACTTTTAACGTGATATTCAGAGGAATGTCTGGGGAGATAAACACACCTTCGTAGTTAACAAGGTATTCTTGCGCAAGCTCCACTGGCATCTGGGTCAAGTCAGGTATTTCATAATCAAGGCCATAATAAATACTCAATACGGCTATATTGATATCGTTCAGCGCATAATTTAACCCATTGGAAACCAGGCTTAAAACAACGTTATCGTCAGCAAAATAAGCCACGACTGAATTAAAACCGTCAATTCGCCCGTTGTGTCCAAAAGCCCTTTTGTCGTGAAAGGGGAATTGCAACAAGCCACGCCCTATACCTTGATTTACCTGTTTCATTTGGTTCAGCGAATCCTCAGAAACTAGCTCACCGGAAAAAAGGGCAGAGAGAAACAAGGCGACCTCGGTGGGCGTAGAGACAATTGCACCTGCGCCATGGGGGATACTCATATCGGAGAGGCTTGCAGGAGCCCAACCCGATGAGATAGGTTTATATGAGTTAGCTTGATTGCGCTTTACATCAATAGCCGCACCATAAATCGTTCTCGTTAGGTTTAATGGCATGCTAATACGCTGTTTTAGTTGATGGGCGTAAGTCGCTTTCGTAATATCTTCTATGATGAAGCCCAGCAGTAAATATCCGCTGTTCGAATAGCGCGTTTGGCTGCCTGGCTTAAAGTCACTTTCTAGCGCTTCGATAATTCCTATCATTTCACCCTTTGACTTGGGTGACGTCATATATTGACTAAATTCAGGTTTGTTAGTGAAATTATGAATCCCACTTCGGTGGCTAAGTAACATAGAGATTGTGATCTTATCGGCATTTTTAATATTGGGATAGAAGCCTGCCAATGTAGTATCTAAAGAAAGTTTCCCCTCCTCGATGAGCTGAAAAATCATTACAGATGTAAACACTTTAGTAATCGACCCTATGCGATACTGAGTGTGTTTATTGGCTTTCTTCTTCGTGGCTAAATCGGCATAACCTATTGAATTTTCGTAAACAGGCTTGCCATCTTCTACCACTGCCAAACTAAACATTGCCTTTTCATTTTCATCAAGCGCAGCTAGATACTTATCTAATTTAGCGGTATCAAAGCTTTGCGCAGACACATTAAAAATGCAGATAAAGAGAAGTAAACTAAAGCACTTTTTCATTTTTTGCTCCTTGCAGGCTCATGCTATGAGCGAATATAAATCATTCCATTTAACTAAGCGCGTAAGCGTGCTTTGTGAAGACTACGCTCGCCGCTGTAAACTAAGTTGCTGACCAGTCACCCATCAGTATACAGTACCACCCGCTACTTCGAAGAAAGTGAACTATGCAGTGCGTTTTTATACGCTTCAAATGCAGGAATTGCCGAGGTAACAATGGCTGCCAAAGTAATCACACTTACCACTTTTAACGTCTCTATTGTAAGCAAATTTGCACTTAAAAATAGACCATACTGAGACGCAAGCCAATCACTCGATAAGGTTAACGCTGCGCTAAGCAGCCCAATCGCCGCCACAATCGCTAACAATACTAAAATTAACGCTTCTACTAACACCAAGGTAAAAATAACCCCAGGCCCTGCACCTAACACCCGCAGTACGGCAATTTCGTTTTTGCGTTGCTGCATGGAAGCTAACAACATAGTCGATAAGCCAAACAATGAAGATATAAGCACTAAAATGCTAATTACTCGCAGTAGGTTTTCTACCGTACCCATCATTTGCCAAAGCTCGGTTAGCGCCACGCCAGGCAGTATGGCCATAAGCCTATCTGTTTTGTAGTTGTTGATATCGCGCTGAAGTTTGAAGGTCGCAAACTTTGAGGTTAGCCCAAGCATGACCGCTGTTACACTGTCTGGCGTGGTATTTACCGAGCTTGCATCGTTGAGCAATTGGTTTTGCTTTGAAGCCGATAAATGAATAGCTTCAATGGCGTTTAAGCTTACGTGCACGGTTTTATCTACTGGCGTGCCAGTGGCTGAAAGTATGCCGGTGATAGTGAAAGGGGTATTGTCATGATTGGTAAAACTGGTGTTACCAATACCATGAGAAATCACCACACTGTCCCCCACTTTATACCCTAGATCTTTGGCCACATCGGCGCCTATCACCGCTTCAAATAAGCTCGCGAAAGCTTTACCGTTTTGAAAACTGAGCGCTTGCTTGTTACCAAATTTGAAATGCTGAAAATAGTTATCGTTGGTGCCCATTACCCGAAAGCCGCGATGAGAATCTCCTAAAGAGATAGGAATTGCCCACGCTACTAATTTACTTTCCTGCAGTGCTTCATAGCTTGCATAGTTGATGTTACTGGTGGGGCTTCCCATCCTGAACACTGAATACAACAAGAGATTGAGCTGACCGCTTGGGGCGCCAACGATAAGATCAACATCTGAAATAGTTCGGTTAAAGCTCTCTTTTGCCTGCTGGCGAATATGCTCAACGCTTAGCAATACACTGATACTAATCAGCAACGAAAGAAACGTTAATATCACTGATTTTTTGCGACTACCTAAACTACTCCACGCTAACGACACTAACATTACTTGGCCTCCGCTGGCTGTTTTAGCGAGGACTGTTTTAGCGAGGACATCTCTACACTGGTTTCAAAAAACTTTTTCAAATACATATCGTGA
Organism: uncultured Alteromonas sp.; assembly: GCF_963976965.1. Classification (NCBI taxonomy): domain Bacteria; kingdom Pseudomonadati; phylum Pseudomonadota; class Gammaproteobacteria; order Alteromonadales; family Alteromonadaceae; genus Alteromonas; species uncultured Alteromonas sp. The sequence goes on along the minus strand of NZ_CAXBMP010000004.1, from coordinate 203,865 downwards.
CTTACAAATATCAGTGTTGTGTTCTGCTGCTTACACATATCGATAAGAATGGTCATAAAGGCGTCTCGTGCGGCGGCATCTAAGGCAGATGTGGGTTCATCTACAAGTAATATTTCTGGTTTGTTGATTAATGCACGGGCAATGGCTACCCGCTGCTGCTGCCCTACACTCAGTGAATTAGCGGGCTGATGAAGAATAGTAGCGGGCAAATTAAGCCCTATCAGCAATGCTTCGGCCGCATCGGCCACATTGGTTTTGCCTGCCTTTGCAAAATATGTGGCCAGCTCAATATTTTTAAGCACGCTTAGGTAGGGAATCAAATTGAATTGCTGAAAAACCACGCCAATGTGCTGCGCGCGAAACTTATCGCGCTGCCTGGCAGGCAAGGCGGAAAATGGCTTGCCCAGTAACGATAACTCGCCGCTTTGTGGCGTTAGCACCCCTGCTAACAGATTAAGCAAGGTGGTTTTGCCAGAGCCTGAATGACCATGTAGGAAAACACGATCACCGTAATTCACCTTCCACGTAGGTATATGCAGCCCACTGCTGTTTGAATCTGCGTAATGATATTTAACGTCATTAAGCGCAATAGCATTGCCGTGGTTAGGCACTGCCTTTTTGGCGTGTGCTTTATTTTTCAAAGGTTGCTCTGGTGCTGCTGACAATGTGAATCATCTCCTTTTTGCATTACGCGATGTTTGCGTAAGAGTGGATGTAGCTGACACTAACGCTTTTAGGTCGCCATTCAAGCCAAAACTAAGCCTACTTGCTGTAAGGGTACGCTCAGTCAGACGACAAATGTACAACCCAGCCATGTTATGTTATAACGTTTTATACTAACCGTTATAATAATTCTTGGCTAAATAAAATGATGAAGTTCTTCTTACGCGCCCGCATTGGTATTTTTGTCGCGATAACAGGCATGCTTTTTTATCCTACAACATATGCTGAAGATATCGAAGCATCTGACTACCAAGAGGTGGAATGGACGCAGTTAATGCCTGAAGAAGATTTGGCGGCGCTGTTAAATCCACCAGATTATTTAGCTGGTATTGAAGACGGCTCTCAAGAAGATTCCGTGGAAGCCTTTGGCAATCAAGATTTTGATAACGAAACTACCAATCGCTTTCAACAAGCGCTGACATCAACGCAAGTCGTTAAAACCTTTGAGAATAAATCTATCCGTATTCCGGGCTTTATTGTTCCGCTTGAAAGCAGCAAATCGCAAATGGTCACAGAGTTTTTTATCGTACCTTACTTCGGTGCATGCATTCACATGCCTCCACCACCGCCAAATCAGATTATTTACGTGAGTATTGAGCAAGGTGTTGAACTGGAAAGTTTGTACGATCCATTCTGGTTCGAAGGCACCTTGGCTATCGACACCACTGAAAATGCGATGGGCACCGCGGCGTACCGTTTAGAGCACGTCAATGTGAAACCATACGAGGGATAATTGATGACACGATTTAATAAACTATTATCTGCCCTGCTAGCCTCTTTAACGGTTGTTTCTGCCGCACATGCTTGCGACCTACATGGCGGCGGTAATTTGGGCTTTGGCTTTAATCGGTTACACCCCCTTGCTCAGCAACATTATCAGGCGTCGGCGTTCAAAACCCTGTCGGTTAAACACGCTAAACAGGTAGACGTTATTGTTGATGAAGCCGCCACAGCGAAAATATCTTACGTGATACCGCTACGCTATCGTGATGTAAACGTTAGTTTTATAGGTAGCGATGGCGTAGAAATAGTGGGAGATAGCGCTGTGTTACTGGAACAAGACTCTGGCGTTTATAACTTAACGTTTACGGTAAAGCGCCCAGGCCAATCGCACATCTCTATCCAAATAAATGGATTTAGTGACGGGAAGCCTTTTTCACTGAGTCAAAAAATTGAACTACGCTCAGCATAAAAAGTGGATAAAGGAGTGAGTAAAGTCGCTGCTAAAGAAAAAGAGCTGGCTGCAGTTAACGCTAAGCGCAAACCATTGAAGATAGTACTACTTCTTTTCGTTTTCTTAGTGGCTGGCAGTGTATTCGCCAGGCTAGTTCAACTATATTGGCCCAGCATAAAACATCAGTTGTACACTAGCGAAGCACTTTATCAGACCAACAACCCTGAGTTACAGGCCTTATTCAGCCAAGAAGTTGAACAAAAAAGTGTAATGCGCTTAGGTTGGCAAGACTTACTGCCAGAACAAGAAGAAGCCACCTTACGTCAATATCAATCAGGGAACGACACAAGTGACTTATCGCCTACCCAAATCGGCACCGTTCAGTCTATAACGAATCAATTGCTATTATCTATTCAAGCCAGTAGCGATGAAAATTACATTTCAGCCCTTCACTCAACCAATATAGTACACACCATTTTAGGCAAAGCGATTTCTATTTCCGGCTTTATTGTACCGATAGAAGTGAATGAAGATCGCACACTACAAAGCTTTTTCGTGGTGCCTTACTACGGCGCTTGTATTCACTTTCCCCCTCCACCACCCAATCAAATTATTTTTGTACAACTGCCCGATGGATTTGCCCATCACAATTTAGCCGACGCATTTACGTTAACGGGTATTTTAGAACAGGGTATGTTTGAAGACCCCCTTGGAACCTCAGCGTATATCCTTAACGTGTACGACATTGAGGCTTACCATGGTCAGCCTGATGACTTTCGAGCTCACTAGGTTTATCAAGAACAATAGATGCTATTTTTCACAAACGCTGACAGGTTTGCGTTAGCTATTCTCCTAAGCATTTAAAGTGAATTTAGTGAGCATTTCGTAAACATTTAATGCAGAGTGCATTTAGTTTTCATCTAGCTGACATGCAACTAATTGCTGCTCCCACAGCTCGCTAATGTCACCGGCGTTCGATTTGGAAGTATCTGCTCCACAAGCATCCAATTCATTAAAAATTACTTCTATGCGGCTTTCTAAACAATCATCCAATTCTTTTTCTGATATTGCATCGTCTACAATGTTGTAGCTAAAAATACCTTCATGGGTGATCATTATTGCTTTAAGCCTTTCCACCTTTAGCTTGCCTAACCATTCATGTAACGCGTTTCGGTTAAAGACAATATAAGGTGAAAAACGCCACCCCATACTTTGAAAGCCTTCTCCACTATTTTCAATTTTAACAAAGCCGGTTTCAGGTAGGGGCGCTTCGTTAATATTACTAGCTTGATTGTGCTTATGGTCGTGATGATCTTGATGATCGCTACCAGTGTTTACATGGGTGTGATATTCATCACCATGAGAATGACGAGGTATAGGTTGCTTCATTGCTTTAACCACATCAGAAGCCCCCTCTAGCAACGATGGCGCTAACTTCCCATGCTGTGCAAAAACAATATCCGGCATGGGGTCGCGGCGGTTAGCAACGTAATCAATGAGCAGCTGTTTAGATTCATCTTGGTATAAATCTTCTTTGTTACCTACGACAATATCCGCAACATCAATTTGCTGGTTGAAAGTCTCATGAAGTGTATAGCGTATATCTGTGAGCTTTCGGGCATCTACCAAGGTGATATTCTTTTGAATATTGAGCACCTCTTGATAATGATCGGCTGACAACACTTCTAAGACTTCCCTTGGGTGCCCTAGCCCCGTAGGCTCTATGAGTAAACGATGGGGTCGAGCGCGTGCAAGTAACTGATTAAGCGCAATTTGCATAGACAACCCTGAAGCACAGCACATACAGCCGCCGGGTACTTCACGCACAAACACACCGCTTTGTTCGGTATGTACGCCCTTAAAAAAGCCACCATCAATACCAATTTCACCAAACTCATTAACTAAAACAGCCCACCGCTCATGCTCTGGCTTAGCCTCTAGTAAGGATAAAATGGCGCTTGTTTTCCCTACGCCTAAAAAACCACTGATAATATTGGTTGGAATAGCACTTAATTTTTCAAGCTTGCCTAATGTCATACACCCCCTTCCTTGACGCCGTTATTTATGTGTAATGATGTGCGGGTAATCGGTTTCATTATCTGTTTGGCGGCGTAGTCTTAGGTTTCGAATATGGCTAAATGCAATAAAGCTAGACCCTATTACCGTTAACACCACTTCACCGTATTCGCCCAACACATCGTGCCCTAACACTGCGGCTAAAATAAGCAATGATAGCCCTACACCACCCACCAAAAGCATGGTGTGATTTCGGTGGTAAAGATAGCCCATCATGAGTGCAATAACACTGATGGGCACTACGAAAAACAGCAACGTTTTATGAAACAACTCGTCATCTAAAGCTAATATGCCCGCTAGCGGCGGGAGAAGAAGTAATAAAACAGGAAATAATAAGCAGTGCACCACGCATAGCATAGACAGTGCTATGGCAGCTTTATCGCTTATTTTTTGAAAATTCATTCAGTATGGTTCCTTATTTTTAACCTACCAGATTTTTAGCTTACCAGCGTAACGTTGGCTGACCGGCAGATAACTCAGAAAGACCTTGTCCACGTTCAGTGATCCACTGAGCTTGGATAGCACTTAGCGATGGCATCGATTCAAATAGGGTAACGGTAATGCCAGACACCGCATCATCACAGTGAAATTGATATTCAACTTCAATATTTTGATGATTTTCTTCTTCGTGTTCATCGTGCCCTTCATGCTCGTCATGTTCTTTGTGCAAAGCATGCTCGTTCTTGTGCGCCTCGTCATGATCACCCGAGTGAGCTTCGTGAGTATCTTCATGGTCGCTTTTATGATGGTCTTCATGCGCTTCTAATGTGTGCTCAACACCCACTAACTCGCACTTACCCTCTACATCAATCACGTTGGTATTTAAGGTGAACCTTTCGGCAAGCAAATTTTGATTATTTAGTTGCTCGGTCGTTTCAGGTTCGTGCTCAAAGCCAAGAGCATCTGCGGCAGGTAATACAAGCTGAAGGTGAAGCATGCTGCCCTCTTGAGAAACTAAAAGCTCGCCTTGCCCGTGCACATGCGGCTGTGCATTTACGGCAAATCCTACACTAGAAAAAAAGAGTAAAGAGACTGCTAAACAGGGCTTTTTCATGAATCTACCTTTTTATAAATTTTTTCAATGGTGAGCGACTTTATTGTTTACCGAAGTGGAGTGTATACACTTAAGCGCCTTTTCGGGAAACGTTGATTACAACGAGTAAGTGGTTGTACTTTAAATTTGGACGCTTCTCGATCTTGAACTAATTCTTCATTTTCTTTGATTGCATTTTGATACATTATAACATAACAATAAATAAGATTAAAATTATAACTTAGTATCGGGGTTAAGAATGGTTAGGGTTACCAAGGTAGCAGCATTAGTAAGCGCATTATTGTCGACCAGCGCTTTAGCACAGAATATAGAGGGCACTGTGCTGAATAAAAATGGAAGTGCCGTAGTAGGTGCAAAGGTAGAAGTAGAAGGAACAAACCAACGTACGGTAACTAACAGCGAAGGTCAGTTCTCGCTTCGTGACGTTAGCAACGGCAAAGCCGAGTTGCATATTTCAGCACCGAACTTTGCGCATCTTCATCAAGATATTACGCTGGCTGAAGGCGAGCCGCTGCAACTTTCACTTACGTTAAATCGTTCTCCAATTGAAGTGGTGGACGTACTTGCTACGCCCATTCATTTGTCAGTGATGGAGTCTGCATCACCGGTGAGTGTGTTAGCGGGCGATACCCTTCGTCGCCAACAAACATCCACCCTAGGCGATAGTTTAGAAAAAGTGGCCGGTGTACACACTAGCTTCCACGCAAAAGTAGCCAGTACACCGGTTATTCGTGGATTAAGTGGCCCTAGAGTACTTATTGCGCAAAATGGCTTAGACGTGAGTGATGTTTCACGAGTAGGCCCTGATCATTCGGTGGCATCAGAGGCTTCAACGGCTCAGCAAATCGAAGTACTTCGTGGCCCTGCAACCTTGTTCTACGGTAGCGGCGCGGTTGGCGGTGTTGTGAATGTAGTAGATGGTCGCATACCAACTGATAGTACAACGCGAGGCGAATGGTTACTTGAAACCAACTCGGTTGATGATCAACAGCTTGGCTCTTTCAATGTAACCACAGGGAATGAGTCTTTCGCCTTTTATGCTGATGGCTATTGGCGCGAATCTAACGACTATGATGTTCCTGTTTCACCTGAAGTAGAGCACGACGATCATGGCGAAGAAGAGCATGATGAAGAGCAGTCAAGAGTTGTAGAGAACAGTAACGAAGCGTCGAGTGGCTTTACCGTTGGCACCAGTTATTTGTTCGATAAAGGCTATGTAGGGCTTTCAGTTGAGCAATTTAATCGTGAATACGGCATTCCTGGCCATACCCATGGCGAAGAAGAGCATGATGACGACCACGAGGAAGAACTTGATGAAACGCATCATGAGGATGAATCTGTTTTTGCCGACCTTGAGCAAACCCGTGTTCAACTTCAAGGTGAATACAATATTGCAGGCAGTTGGGTAAAACAAATTCAGCTACGTGGCGGATTTACCGACTACGAACACGCTGAAATTGAAGAAGGTGAAGCAGGCACCTTGTTTGAAAATGAAACCCATGAGTTAAAACTCGATGTTTTACACGCTCCTATAAATGACTGGAATGGCGCGTTGAGCTTTCATTATAAAAACAGCGATGCATCAGCCCAAGGAGAAGAAGCCTTTACTCCCCCTTCGGTGACTGAAACCATTGCGATGGCTATCATGGAAGAAAAGCGCTTTGATGATGTACTCATTCAACTCGGTGCCCGTATAGAACATGTATCGTTGGAAGCGGATAACGTTTTATTACCTTCTTTAGATACCCATGATCATGATGAAGAACACGATGATGATCATGAAGATGAGGGCCACGACGACGAGCATGAAGACGAGCATGAAGACACCTTGGTATTCCCTATCGATGAATCATTTACTGCATTAAGCATCTCGGCGGGTTTGGTATGGGACTTCGCACCAGGTTACAACGTGGGAATCTCAGTATCTCGTTCAGAGCGCGCGCCATCAGCCTCTGAGCTACTTTCATTTGGCCCCCATATTGGCACCAGTACTTATGAAGTTGGGGCTTTATTTGCCCTTCATGAAGAGGAAGGCGAAGCGCATATCGAGCTTGGTGAAGGCAGTATTGAACTTGAAACTGCGAATAATATCGACCTTACCTTACGTAAAACCGAAGGTAACTTAGGGTTTGTATTAAATGCGTTTTATAACCAAATCGACAACTATTACTACCAAACCAATACCGGCCTTTTTGCTGAAAGCGGACACGACCATGGCGAAGAAGAGGGTGATGATCACGACGAGCACACTGATGAACTGCCAGTCTATATTTTCAAAACTGATGATGTGATATTACATGGTTTTGAAGCACAAGTTGCTTGGCAAACTACAGATGAATTCAAAACCACAGTATTTGCCGACTACGTGAGAGCACGTTTGCAAGATGGAGGCGACTTACCTCGCACTCCACCGCTTCGAGTTGGTACGCAGTTTAGTTACCAAACTGAACGATTAAGTGCTCACCTAGATATTACACGTTACGAAGAGCAAGACCGTATTGGTGAAGGTGAAACCGCAACCGATGGCTATACCCTAGTAGATGCCAGCGTGTCATACGACTTAGATGTACTTAATCAAGATATTTCAGTGTATTTGAAAGGCACAAACCTGACCGATACCGAAGCCAGAGTACATACTTCATTCTTAAAAGATATAGCTCCACGACCTGGCCGCAGCTTTGCACTTGGTGTGAGGGGGTATTTCTAAAGGAAGTCGTTAAAATTTGACGCTTAGAATGGCAGTGTAAGCACTGCCATTCTTATTTTACTGATGTATTTAATTGCTTTTTTTCGTAGCACGAGCATTTGGGATTTCGCTCATTTCCTAGCTACACTCGCTTATGCCATCACTTTCTATTCAGCTGGAAGGCACACAGGCATAAGTCGGAAATATTGGCTATTTTATCGTGCAAATATCACTATACCTCTGCGGCAAGGTATAGTGAGGTATGTGGCATTTATTAAATGAATAACAACGACAAGAAAACGCGATGAACTCAATAAATTCAATAATCAAAAGCAAAGCTATGTGGTTTGTTTTAGTGGCATTGTTCGCTATTACCGCTAATGCAGCAGAAGAAACACATAAACGCACTATCGACATCGATAGTAGTGTAGTAACCGAGCATGAAACTAAAATATTAGGTAAGCGCGTGAAATACAGCGCTACAACAGGCACGCAACCGGTGTGGAATAGCAAGGATGACGCGGTCGCTACCTTGTTTTACACCTACTATCAGCGCACCGATATAAAAGACGATGGGTCTCGTCCGCTTGTCATCTCTTTTAACGGCGGCCCGGGTTCAGCATCAGTATGGATGCACGTGGCGTATACTGGCCCTCGAATTTTAAATATTGATGATGAAGGCTACCCCGTACAGCCTTATGGCGTGCAGACGAACCCATATTCAATATTAGATGTAGCAGACATCGTATTTGTTAACCCCGTTAATACTGGCTACAGCCGCGTACTTAAGAATGAAGAAGGTGAAATGCCGTCAAAGGATGCACAAAAGAGCATGTTTTTTGGCGTCAACGCTGATATCAGCTACCTTGCAGATTGGGTAAATACCTTTGTCACTCGCCATAACCGCTGGCGTTCGCCTAAATACCTCATTGGTGAAAGCTATGGTACGACGCGGGTTTCGGGTTTAGCCCTTGAATTACAAAACCGCCAATGGATGTATTTAAATGGCGTAATATTAGTATCACCTACCGATATCGGTATTGAACGCAATGGACCAGTAAAAGCCGCGAATCGCCTACCTTATTTCGCTGCAACCGCCTGGTATCACAAAAAGTTAGACCCTGAACTCCAAAATAAAGACTTAACCGAACTGCTTCCTGAAGTAGAAGATTTCACCATCAACACACTTATTCCAGCGCTGGCGAAAGGTGGCTTTATTGGTGCTGAGGAAAAACGCGATGTGCTTGCAAAAATGGCACGTTATTCAGGCTTATCACAAGACGCGATTTCACAAAACAACCTTGATGTAACTACCGCTTATTTTTGGAAATCGTTACTTCGTGATGAAGGTAAAACACTCGGCCGCTTAGATAGCCGCTATTTGGGTATAGATGCTAAGCAAGCGGGTGATAGACCCGATTACTGGGCCGAACTAACGTCGTGGCTACATTCGTTTACTCCCGCCATTAATTACTACTTGCGAGAAGAGTTAAATTACAAAACTGACACCAAATACAATATGTTTGGCGATGTTCACCCGTGGGACAGAAGTGGCAATAAATCTGGCGAAAACCTACGTCTTGCCATGGCACAAAACCCATACTTGAATGTGATGATTCAAGCAGGTTACTACGACGGCGCCACCAACTATTTTGATGCCAAATATACTATGTGGCAGCTTGATCAAAGCGGCATTATGCAAGACCGTTTAAGCTTTAAAGGCTATAGAAGCGGGCATATGATGTACTTGCGACGAGACGATTTAAAACAGTCTAATCAAGACTTACGTGAGTTTATCAATAACAGCACCCCTAAAAAGGGTGAACCCGCGATGTATCGCCGATAAAAGGCGATAGAAAAAATATTGGGTCAGTGTACTTTCAAGGCTAATTGACACTGACCCTATTTACTCAATTTTCACTTTGCGCCTTTAAAGGCGCTAACTCCATCAATGCTCGGCAAATGTGCTATTCTGCGCGCCTAGATTCAGTTCAAGCAAAAAATTGCGGTCAAAAGGAAAAGCCTTCACATGGTTCCATGGGTTAAATTAGGTACAGCTCAAATTCCAAATAACGGTGGTGAATTAACGTTTTCTCAGCGAGATGAAGAGTTCAGTATTCGTCTATCCGGTATTCGTGGCGAGTTGATGAATAGCCGTGTATACAACTCAGAAAAAGAACTGTCACAAATGGGCTGCGAACACCTTAAATCCACACCTAACGCACACGTTTTGGTAGGCGGTTTAGGGATGGGATACACCCTTGCAGCGGCGCTAAAAGCAGTGACACCTAGTTCGCAAGTCACCGTAGCCGAATTAATTCCTGAGGTGGTTGAATGGAACAAAGGCCCACTGGGTAACTGCGCTAAAAACCCACTTCAAGACCCTAGAACGAATGTTAAAGTAGGTGATGTAAAACACCTTTTAAATACTAAAACACCCACCTACGACGCCATATTACTTGATGTAGACAATGGCCCTGAAGGGTTAACCCATTCTGACAATAATTGGATTTATTCAATCGATGGTTTAGAAGATATTTATGAAGTGCTAAAACCCAATGGCATGCTAGCCATATGGTCTGCTGGGCCCGATTACTTGTTTTCAGTACGCTTAAAAAATGCCGGCTACGTAGTGAGCACTCGTATTGCCAGAGCACGCAAGGGTAAAGGAAGTAAGCACACCATTTTCTTGGCTAGAAAACCCGGTTAATAAAGATTGGGGTTAAAAAGGTTAGAGCGATTTTAGGTTTAAATAACTGCGACCCAATTATTTCTAACGGCTCAAAAGCTCTCACCATCACAGACCAAAGCCAACTTTGTTTGCTGCGTATTTACTGCTAAACGGCTGGCTCCGCTAGGGCAGGAAGCCCCAATTTTCGCAAAAGCGCTAAGCGTAGATTTTTTTGCTTGGCTATTCCAGAACCAGAGTTGCAATTCACTCGCGACAATGACTTTGCCATCGCTTGTCCAGGTGTAATAAAGTGCTTCTCTAGGCAGTTCCACTAGCTTTTGCACCTTTCCAGTCTGGGTATCCAATTGCATCAACCAGTGCTTATCATCTATAAGCGTATTGAAGCTCATATTTTGACTTCCCGGTATTCTATACAAGCTCGGGCCAGTAAGTGGGTAAACCTCGGTTAATTGCTCTTTTTCCGACTCGAAGGTTTGTAAATTCATACCCTTACCTTTTAGAACAGTTACCAGCACCTGTTTATCGTCAACCCAAGCGTGATAGCCAATCAATGCTTCACCAGAGTATAAAGGCCGCCTTTGTTCGCCGTTCAACTGATACGCCCACAATTCTTGTTTACCATCAACAGCGTATATCACAGAATACTCCGTACCATTTTCCATCGGAGTGGGAGAATATTCGTTTTCAGGGCTGTTACTTAAATTTTCAATTTCTTGGGTTTTAAGGTTGTACCTTAAAATATCGGTTTGCTCGCCTATTTCAGAGGTATATAGCAAGCTTTGATTATCATCCACAAAATAAGGTTGATTATCATATCCCTTACGGCTGGTGATATTTTTGAGCTCCCCTAACTTGAGCTGCCCATTTTGAACTGACAGATCCGCGACAAAAATATCGGTCCTAGGAACTGATTGGGCCTCAGCCGTTGTAACTACAGCACTAAACAACAAAGTGAATAGCATGATAGCTTTTTTCATTTGGGCTCCTTCAAGAAAAATCCATTATTGATAGTTAGAGATATCTAGATCTAGAGGTAACACGAACTTATACAACTCATCCTAACGGTGCGTAATCGTCATTGTCTAGTTTAGTGCTATATACCAGAACTTGCTCTTATTCTGACCGTTTTAGCTTCCTACTTTAAGCTGGCAGCGTTCTTGTTAGTTTAGAAGTTTAGTGGAAGTGGACAGCTGCACACGTTAAACGGTGCTTCGAACATTTTTTATTCTTTTCATTTGAATGAGCAAGCTACCGCGAGTGAGTACGCTGGCCCCATTAAGAAGAATAAGGGGCCAAGCGATGGCAATAGGCATCGTAAATGCGAACGCGAGTGTAGTGACATCTTTAATTAGAATACTGCGAAATAAGGTTGGCGACAGCGCGCCGATAACCCGACTGCGTCTTAACACCATTATTTGGTGTAGTGTGCCCTGCACAAGTAGCACTGTTACTACCAACATTAAGCTGTTAGCCCCGAGTTTGGCCAGATTGGGGTAAGGACGAAAGCCTATAGAACAGAGCCCTATCACCAAAGCAACGGCACACAAACTGACTATAAAACCAGTTGAGATTGACCGCCTGTCTCGCCAAACCTGATAAAGGATTGCCAATATCAGAAGAAGCGCACCAAAGCGAGTCCACACGAGATAATGACTAAGCGGCTCTATCGCAATACCGAAAATAAAATTGGCATAAAACGCAAAAAAGCTTGAGGCAAACTGGTTTACCGACAAGCTTTGGGTAGCTCTCTGATGACTTTTGCGAAGCGCCTCTATATTAGCGATTTGCTTTGCTAACCCGTACCACGTCAGCAAAAAAGCGACTGCGCTCACGGTACCTAAAATATGGTACAACAAAAGAGACTCCTCAGCCGCTTATAGAGAACTACTCCACAGTAACCGACTTCGCCAAGTTACGAGGTTGGTCAACATCAGTACCTTTAATTAAGGCTACGTAGTACGACAATAATTGTAGCGGCAAGGTATAGATGATAGGGGCAATAGGCGCTTCACAGTGTGGCACGTTGATTACACGCATGGTGTCATCACCTTTGAACGCGGCGTCTTTATCAGCGAACACATACATGATGCCACCACGAGCGCGTACTTCTTCCACATTCGATTTAAGCTTTTCTAGCAATTCGTTATTAGGCGCAACCACAATAACCGGCATTTCATCATCGATAAGTGCCAATGGCCCATGCTTTAATTCACCTGAAGCATAGGCTTCTGCGTGAATATACGAAATCTCTTTTAGCTTAAGCGCGCCTTCCATGGCAATAGGGTATTGATCGCCACGGCCTAAGAATAAGCTGTGTTGTTTATCGGCAAATTCTTCGGCTAAATCTTCAATACCTTGGGTAATGGTAAGGGTTTCTTCTAATTTAGCTGGCAAGCTTTGAAGTGCACTAATAATATCTTGCTTGTCACTTTCAGCCATACCGTTTTTCTCACCTAACGCTAGGGTTAGCATTAAGAATGCAGTTAACTGGGTAGTGAAGGCTTTGGTTGATGCCACACCAATTTCGGCGCCTGCACGGGTCATAAAGGCTAAATCTGATTCGCGCACTAGCGATGAGCCTGGTACGTTACAAATAGCTAAACTTGCGCTATACCCAATTTCTTTGGCTAAACGTAGTGCCGCTAAAGTATCGGCTGTTTCGCCCGACTGTGAAATAGTAATAAGCAGGCTATTTGGGTGTACTACCGATTTGCGGTAACGAAACTCAGAGGCAATTTCGATATTACACGACACATTGGCGTATTGTTCTAACCAGTAGCGGGCGGTCATACCGGAATGATAGCTGGTACCACAGGCTACAATTTGCACATGTTTAATTTTACTAAAAATATCATCGGCACCGTTTCCAAACACATCTGCCGCTAATCCATTTTCGGTTAGTCTGTCTTTTAGTGTGTTACGCACCACTACTGGCTGCTCGTGAATTTCTTTGAGCATATAGTGGCGATAGGCGCCTTTGTCGCCGGCGTCGTGTTCAACGTTCGACTCTATAATTTCACGTTCAACGGCATTACCGTCTTTGTCATAAATAGCAATGGTGCGGCGAGTAATATCGGCAACATCGCCCTCTTCTAAAAAGATAAAACGGCGTGTAACGGGTAACAGTGCCATTTGATCAGACGCAACAAAGTTTTCGCCTAGCCCTAAACCAATTACTAGCGGGCTACCAGAGCGCGCTACGACCATACGGCCTGCATCTTCTTTATCGATAACTACAGTGCCGTACGCGCCATGGAAGGTTTTTACTGAACTCTGTACTGCTGCCAATAGGTCTTTGCCAACATCTAGCGCTTCGTGAACGGTATGTGCAATAGTTTCGGTATCAGTGTCGCTGCTAAACACATAGCCTTTTGCTGAAAGCTGTTCGCGTAGCGTTTGGTAGTTTTCAATAATACCGTTGTGCACTACTGCAACGCGGTCGCTAGAGAAATGAGGGTGGGCATTGGCTACAGTAACACCGCCATGGGTAGCCCAGCGAGTATGTGCAATACCGGTAGTCCCTAACGCTTCATCGTTAGCAATAATATCGACGAGCTCTTGTACCTTGCCGGTACTTCTTATGCGATTTAGTGTGCCGTCTTGCTGCAACAAGGCCACGCCTGAAGAGTCGTAACCACGATATTCAAGTCGCTTTAAGCCTTCTAATAGAATTTCAACAACGTTACGCTCGCCAACAGCACCGACAATTCCACACATAATTACTCTCCGTTTTGCGCAGCGACCAGCACCGTTACGCCTTGTTGTTCAATTAGATTTATATCTTTGTCGCTAATGCCATTATCAGTCACCAGCGTAGAAATATTTTCCCAGCCCAATTCTAAATTGGGCATTTTGTTCGAAAGCTTATTTGACGTTGCCATTACAACAACCTCATGGGCAGCACGTGCCATGGCGCGAGTAAGCCCTGTTAATTCATTAAAGGTAGTCGTTCCGCGACTTACATCAATACCCGCCGCGCCAATAAACGCCATATCAAAACTATATGCCGAGACTAATTGTTCGGCCATTGCACCTTGGAATGAACGAGATGCCGAGTCCCAGGTACCACCTGTCATTAATATAGTGGGTTCGTTATTGCTTTTGGTCAGCTGACTCGCTGCATCTAAGGCATTGGTCATCACTACCAGATTGGGTATGTCACGAAGGCAAGGTAAAAGCGCTGCGATAGTACTGCCGCAATCTAATACTATTTTTGAGCCTTGTTGAATGCGACTAGCAGCAAGCTTACCTATATTCTGTTTTATCGATGAAGGTAAATTCACTACATTGGTTTCGCCTTGAGAAGCAGGCAATGGCGCGGCACCGCCAAATTGGCGAATAAGCTTTTTTTGGTCTGCCAAGGCGGCTAAATCTTTTCGGATGGTCACTTCAGATGTGCTGAACTGGGCCGCGAGGAATTCAACTTGCGCGTAGCCGTGAGTATTTACCCATTTAATAATGCCAGCGCGGCGCTGATCTACAGAACGACTCGTTTTCAAACTCAACCCCGATATGACGAAAAGCACAGTGCTTTTTCTACAGCATCCCTAAATCATAACTTTCAAAACGAAAGTTATGATTTACAAAGTGAAAGAAATGTAAGCTATTCGACTTTATTTCGCAAGTTTTTTGCACAACTTTTATAAAGAGGCGAACGAGGGTAGAAACAAGTGGGCACAAAAAAGGACAACCTTAGTTGTCCTTCCATTAAGTGGTAAAAAGCCCTAAAGCTATTGCATACTCGCTATTTTTTAGTCGGGCGGGGCCAGTTCGCGATATTACGCTGCTTGCCTCGTGCTACTGCTAATGCCGCACTCTCTACTTCGGTGGTAATGACTGAGCCAGCACCTACCGTGGCATTGTCACCAATCGTTACGGGAGCCACTAACGAAGAATTAGAGCCCACGAAGGCATTCTGACCTATAACGGTTTTAGATTTATTCACGCCGTCATAGTTACAAGTAATAGTGCCAGCACCAATATTGGCATTAGCGCCCACTTCCGCATCACCTAGGTAAGTAAGGTGATTAACCTTCGCACCTTCACCTAGCACGGTTTTCTTCATTTCCACGAAGTTACCCACTTTAGATTTTGCATGCATAACAGCGCCAGGGCGCAAGCGGCCAAATGGCCCTACCGTGCAGCTTTCACCTACGATGGCTTCTTCGATAATAGAATTTGCCTCAATGACTGCGTTGTCTGCAATTTCACAATTTTTCAAAACGCAGTTTGGCCCGATCGTCACGTTATTACCTAAAATAACGTTACCCTCTACCACCGCATTAATATCAATGGTCACGTCCTGCCCTGTGGTTAGCGTGCCTCTTAAATCAAAACGCAGAGGGTCGGCCAATGCCACGCCATTGGTCATTAATTCGTTCGCTTGGCGAAGTTGTAATGCGCGTTCTAGATGTGCTAATTGAATGCGGTTATTTACGCCTTCAACCTCAACCACTTCTTGGGGTTGTGCTGATTGAATACGCTTGCCTTCATTAGCTGCCATTTCAATGACATCAGTAAGGTAATATTCACCTTGTGCGTTGCTATTGCTTAACGCGCCCAACCAACGTTTTAAATCGCTTCCGGCCATCATCATCATGCCCGTATTGATTTCACAAATTTGCTTTTGCGCATCGGTGGCATCTTTGTGCTCAACAATGGCGGTAATGTTGTCGTCTTGACGAATAATTCGACCCATACCTGTTGGGTCGTCTAATTCAACGGTTAGCAGGGCTAGATCACACTCGGCTTTTACGGCTTTTAGTTGAGCCAAGGTTTCTTGACGTATAAGAGGGGCATCGCCAACTAGCACAAGCACATCTTCATCATCGTTAATGTGAGGCGCGGCTTGCTGCACCGCATGACCAGTGCCTAACTGCTCTTCTTGCAAACACCAGTTTAAGTTTTCGCCCGTTAGTGTAGCCTTTAGCTTGTCGCCTCCATGACCATAAACTAAATGGATACTATCAGCCTCTAAGGCTTGAACGGTGTTGATAATACGTTGCACCATGGGCACTCCGCCCACTTTGTGAAGTACTTTTGGTAACGAAGACTTCATGCGTGTGCCTTTACCCGCGGCTAAAACTACCACTGAAAATGCCATGCTATTCCTTTACGTAAATCTAGAAGACGAATTTTGCGCTTAGTGTATCTAAGCCGTGATTATATGTCAGCGATTGATTTTTTAAGGGTTATTCTTAAGTCTAGATCTACGTTGAACAACCTAGCAGTTCATTAAATCAACGGGTATACTTTACCTTTCAACTGAATTGGATAGTAGCAGCAAAGGAGCTTGCGTAGTCAGTGAATACTTTTCGAACACTTCACCGAAGTATATTGGTGCTGTTTGCGGTCGTGGTTTTAGCGATTGTTACCCTAGTACATTTTAGTATTTCTAAGATTGTAGCGGAACAAAGCAGAGCGCAGCAACAATCACTATCGCCAGCGGTGTCTCTTATTGTCGAGCAGTTATTAAAGCCACTTCATACGTCTGAAGCATTAGGGCATTCCACTGAATTAGTCACCCTAATGGAAGGTGATGAGGTTGACGAGGCCGCGATATTTAACACCCTAAACCGTCTTGAAAGAGAGTTTGGTTTATCCTTCTTTATTGCCAGCGAAAGCGCCAAACGACAATATAATTCCGATGGTACCACCATCGATTTAATTGAAGGCGAAGTCAGTTGGTATTTTAAGTACCGTGATGGACCTCAGGATGCAGTGGCAGATATTGGTAAATGGGAAGACACCCATTTTTATATCGACCTTAAGGTCTTTGATGACGATGGCCGGTTTCTGGGCTTCTTTGGCATAGGTAAAAGCTTGCGCAGCTTCATTAATGTCTTCGATTCTTACAAAGAGCAGTACGGCTACGACTTTCTTTTTGTCGATGAAAAGGGAGACATCATGCTGTCTTCCGATCCTTCTCTTGTAGCCTCGTACTCTGATTTCACCAACCTTTCAGAGCTACCTTGGTATGCCAGCCTTCCGATTACGGTGCAAGACGAGCAAGCCCTTAATAACAAGTTAGTGACTATCGATCAAAAAGACTTTTTGATTGCCGAAGTTAAATTAAACCAGTTCGGATGGACGGTATTTTTACTAAGTCCTTTAGAAGATAGGCAGACCGAAATATCGCAAGCCTTCATTTTCAGTGTAGTAACATTGTTAGTGGTTGTTTTCTCACTCTTTTTGCTTATTTATAACTTACTTTATTATTTCAGACGAGACATGCAGCCCGACTTAATTGTGCGCCATGCTAATCGTTTGCCCGACCGCACCAACCTAGAGCTTATCTATCAATCGCTGTTAAAAGAGCAGCGCTCTATTAGCGTGATTTTAATCAGCGTAGACGACTTTGGGCACATTATTGATGCCCATGGCCGAAATGCGGGCGATGATGTGTTAGATAAGGTTGTGGCGTATCTTTCTGACCACTTACGTGAGCAAGATGTGCTAGGTCGTTGGAGCAGTGAAGAGTTTATTGTGTTACTGCCTCAAACAGGCCCGCATGAAGCCTTCGATACTGCACAAAACTTGCGTCATGGCATTGCCACATTAACGCCGCTAAGTGAGTCGCCGCAACTTCAATTAACCGCCTCTCTGGGTGTATCGTTCACTGCTACCACTCGTAGCATGAATGAAGTTACCGCCCATGCAGAAGATGCGTTGTATCAGGCGAAAAGAGATGGTCACAATTTAGTGCGTATGCAGCTTATCGAATAGGTAAGCTGCTAAATTTTGGTTTGAAATTTAACGTACAAGTTTCAATATATAACGCTTAGCATCACCACATGTAATAGCTGCACTTAATTGTATTAAGCTGTATTTGGTATACTGAGGTGATGCTAACGCTCTTCTTAACTGGGCAAACAAATTGCCTATGCCGTTTTGGCTGCCCTGCTACGTTTTATTATGCCTATCACACCAGTGGTGAGTGCCACACCCGTTAATATCATTACCCCACCAATAATGGTTTGTAACGACAAGTGTTCTTGCAAAAATAATACCCCCCAAATAATGCCAAATAGCGGCACCATGTAAGCCACAGAAATCGCTTTTGCTGGGCCCACATTGGCAATCAATTTGAAATACAGAATGTAAGCAATAGCGGTACCTAGAATGGCCAGCGCTACAGCATTTAGCCATGCATTAGCACTTGGCATCGTAGCTGGTAATGTACTTAACGCGAACGGCGCTAACATAATAGATGCCATCGCTTGGCTTCCTGTCGCCACCACTAAAGGCCGCACGCCTTGCAACCATCGTTTCATCATGCTGGCCGCAATGCCGTAGCAGGTAGTAGCAAGTAAAGCGGTTAGAATAGGCACAAAGCTAATATCACCTTCCCCTAGCTTTTGCTGGCTAATGACCGTTACCCCTAAAAACCCGAGCGCTAAGCCTGCTATTGCAGTAGGAGTAAGTTTATCGCCCAGCCATAACCACGCTACCAGCGCGCCAAACATTGGCGCAGTAGCGTTTAAAATGGCATTAACCCCAGCTTCTAAATGCAAACTACTGTAGTTGAACAACACGAAGGGCACGGCCGTATTCGCTAGCCCTACCAGAGCAATGGGAAACCAATGCTTGAAAATTTGGCTCACGCCACCGGTCATCATCAAAATAGGCAGTAACACACTGGTAGCCAGTACGGTACGAATGGCAACCAATACATAAATACCAAACTCAGGCGCCGCCACACGCATAAAGATAAATGAACCGCCCCAAATAGACGCTAACAATAACAGTGCAGCAATATCTCTTAAGCCCATAATACGCCTTGCGCTCCTTCTAATTTTAATAAGTATTGCTTGCGTTCAAGCCCACCTGCGTACCCCGTTAGGGTTTTATTGCTTCCAATAACCCGGTGACAGGGTACCACTATCGCTATAGGGTTGCGCCCGTTGGCCATGCCCACGGCACGAACTGCTTTAGGATTATTTAGCTTATTGGCAATATCTGCATAACTGGCGGTTTCACCATAGGGTATATCACATAGCGCCTTCCATACCCCTTGCTGAAACGCAGTGCCTTTAGCATCAAAGGGTAAGTCGAATTGGGTGAGGCTTCCATTAAAATAATCTGCTAGCTGCACTTTGGCCGCTTCAGTGAAATCATTACTGGTAGTGCCACCGTCAACGTTACCATTAACGCTATCTACAAAGGCAATCGCACTAATTCCTTTGCTAGTCGCCGCTATTTCAATAAGCCCTTGTGGTGAATCAAGATAGCTTTTGCATACTGTCATGACTTTTTCCTACTGATAGATTTATACCCAACAACGCGTTAACTATTACTTAACTGCCACAACTGTAGTGTTAAGTAACTTTGCCATGGCGCCGCCTTTTGCGGCAACACCGGATATTTCTCGGCCATTTTTCTTACAATAAGGTCGCCAGCCAAGTACACATCAGGGTTACGTTCACCTCGCATCTTAAGGTAATCTAAGGTCCATTGACCAACCCCTTTGATTGACAATATTTCATCATGAGTAGGCTGGTTACCGTTACAACACAACGCCGCAAAATCACGAAGCGCAAGCTTACGGGCATTAGGCATGCGCAAAAAAGTTAACTCACTATTGGCAACCGCTTCGGGTTCAGGAAAACAATAATGTTGGTTTTGCTCGACGGGTTCACCGGTGACTACCGACCCTAAATGCTGTGCAAGCAGCCCAGCCTGATTAATCGCGGCTTTCACACTGACTTGCTGCCCAACAATCGCTCTGCACCCACTTTCAAATACAGTCCATGTACCAGGAAGCCGCAACCCTTTAGTAAGAAGGTTATCAGGCAAGCCCGCTGCTAATAGCGATTTTTCTATTAACTCTGGGGCTGCATGTAAATCGAGCAGCTGCTTGATTTGTTCAACCGTTTTATACACGTAAGCCAAATTTGGCAGACGCATTTTTACATCGAAGCCATTTGCGCTCTCGTTAAAAGTTGCGCTAATAAACCCCAATTCACCCTTTACGCTGATATAACGGCAGTAAGTATCTTCAGACACCTTTTCTACGCCACGAATAGCGCGCAAAGCGAGAAATTCACGTACTTGCTGCCAGTGATAAGGTGGCCTGAAGTGCAACCTAAGAGATATTTCAGGCAAAGCAGTATGGCGTTTGCTTCGTAATTCGGTAGGCGTTTTTTTGCAATAGGTTTGCACTGCTCGCTGAAGCTGCCTTGTAGAAGCATATCCGGCGCTAAACGCGATGTCAGTAAGCTTCATGGTGGATTGCTGTAGTAGCTGCTTAGCAAACAGCACCCTTTGTAAATCTTGATATTGTTTGGGCGACAACCCCGTATGCGACACCATGAGTTTATTTAAGTAACGCTCACTAATACCCAACCGGCTTGAAATGGTGGAGATAGACTGCACGGGTATATCACTTAATAGCGTTAGCGCTCTTGTTACCGTTGTGCCTACCCCTAACCACGCAAAAGAAGACGGTGCGCTGTCGGGCCTGCATCGTAAACAGGGACGAAAGCCATCGCTCATGGCTTTAGCAGCGTGGTTATAGTAAGCCACGTTCTTTTCATCTGGCAATTTCGCAGGGCAAATTGGCCGACAGAAAATGCCCGTGGTTTTCACCGCCACAAAGAAACGGCCATCAAAGCGGGCATCTCTACTTACCCTAGCTTTAGCGTAAGTATCGTGATGCTCATTGTCTACATGCGCTGAATCTTTTATGTCAGTGTTCATACTATGGCTCGGGTTAATGTGCGGGTTTAAACAGTTACTGCGCTATTAAGATTGAATTGTATCCTGTTCCCCTTACAAGGGTGCGACAAAATCGGAACTGACAGTAAAATTTCAGTAGAGTTGATAATCGCCACTAGCAACCGCATAATGGCGTAAGAATAATAGTGCCCGCCACCTTTGGGGTGCGCCCTTACTGAGCCCAATTCATGTTGCAAACCACGCGCAATTTAGTAACGCGCCTGATTAGAATTAGCCTATTCTTTTTCACGCTTCTCGTGACACTTCCCGCTTTAAGCGCCGATTGGCTTTCTGATTATGCCAACTATGTGCAGCGCGAGGCCGCAAAATATAATGTGCCCGGCTATACCTTTGTTTATTACGAGCAAGGCAAGGCGCCACAAGTGTATGTTTATGGCAGAACGCATAAAGGTGGAAAGCGCATTACTGAAGACACGGTCTTTCGCCTAGCTTCGGTATCAAAAACTTTCACTGCACTACTCTCTGCCAAACTTGTTGAGCAACAACGCTTACGTTGGGATACCCCCATTTCCACCCTATTGCCTGATATTCCTTTCAATGTGGACGGTATGGAAACATTGCAGCTTCAGCATATTGTGGGGCAATCGAGTGGCTTTATGCCCAATGCCTACGACAACTTAATTGAAGCTGATTATTCTCTGCAGCGGGTGTTAACCTCATTGAGTAAACTCGAGCCCTTGTGCGTGCCCGGCGAATGCTACACCTATCAAAATGCACTTTTTGGTGCGCTTGAATATTACCTTACCAACAACTATTCGTCTTATTCTCGGGAAATTCAAACTCAGTTGTTTACGCCACTGGGCATGGATACCGCTAGCGTAGGAAAAGGCGGATTGCTTGCTTCTGCGTCTTGGGCTCGCCCACATATTGCTATTGCCAGAGACCGATGGCGTGAAGGTGCAGTTGAAAGTAACTACTACCGTTTTTCACCCGCTGCAGGTGTAAACGCAAGCATTACTGATATGACCATTTACTTGCAAGCGTTGCTGGGCGAATTCCCTACAGTGATCTCACCTGACATGATTGAGGAAGTTACCACACCACGGGTTAAAACCCAGCGCGAAACTAGGCGCAGAGGTTGGCGAAAAATGCTAAAAGACGCCCATTACGGACTAGGCTGGCGAGTTTATGATTTTGACGGCAAGCGCATTAACTACCATGGAGGCTGGGTAAAAGGGTATCGTGCTGATGTGGCGTTTGCGCCCGATTATAAAACCGGATATGTGATGCTGATGAATGCCGAATCGAATATGATCAATTCCACAACGGCTGAGTTTTGGAAGCGTTATTTTAAACACGCTGAGGCTAAGGAATAGGCTGGCACTTAAAACCCGTTTTCTATTACGAATACGAATTTTAAGCGCCACCGTGTGTTTGTTCTTACGTTAACCCGCCAAAATTACGGCTTTAAGTAGGTATAACCGCTTAAGCAATTTTCGTAAAAATCGGTCCAGCGAACACCTTCTTTCGGGTTAATTTTCCCACCTGACACTTGTCTGTCGATAAGACGTTTCACATCAGATGCCATAGCCCGCGGGTTGTATTGCATAATGTTGAGAACATCTTCAACTGAAGAGCCTTTCACCACTTCTTCAATGTAAAAATCTTCTGGATCGTCATCGTAGCTAAAGATGTGAACTTCGTTCAAGCGACCAAACAAGTTGTGCATGTCACCCATTACATCTTGATATGCGCCAGTTAAGAACAAGCCAATATAATAAGGCTCATCTTTCTTAAGCGGGTGCATCGGCAATACATCAGTAATTTCACGGCCTATCGAAAACTGATCAATTTTGCCGTCACTGTCACAGGTAATATCAACCAATGAGCAGTTCACCGTAGGCTTTTCGTTCATGCGCGTAAGCGGCACTACGGGAAGCAGTTGGTCGATGGCCCATGTATCCGCAGCCGACTGAAATACCGAGAAGTTACACAAGTATTGCGAAGACAAGCTGTAATCTAACTCTTGCAGTTCTTCAGGTACGTATTCTTCTTTGCGATACCATACTTGCAAACGCGCCATGATATCCCAGTAAAGGGTTTCAATTTTCGCCAATTCTTCCAACGACAATACGCGTAATTTAAAGGCACCGAGTGCTTGTTCTTTATATTGCGACGCATCGTTATACACTTCGTGCATATTGGTTTGATTCTCGAAATCGTCTGACAACTCACGCATATTTTTCAAAAATACGTGTTCGTTCTCATTTTCAGACGTGTCGATTTGTGCCGCATTCGACTTAATTTCGCCTACTATCTCTGTTACTACACAACTGTGGTGTGCAGTGATAGCTCGGCCACTTTCACTCACTAAATTTGGATGCGGTACGCCTTCTAGGTCGCACATCTCTTTCATGCCGTAAACCACATCGGCAACGTATTCTTGCATGCTGTAGTTACGAGAAGACTCGTTAGTAGAGTTACTACCATCGTAATCAATACCTAATCCGCCACCTACATCAACATAATCTAGTGGGAAGCCCATCTTGTGCAAATCGGCATAAATACGCGCGCCTTCGGTCATAGCCTCTTTTACTGCACGAATATCGGTAAGCTGACTACCAATGTGGAAATGCAATAATTTAAGGCAATGCGACATACCTTGTTCTTCAAGATAACGGGCAGTTTTAATAATTTCGGTAATGGTAAGGCCAAACTTAGCGCGTTCGCCACCAGAGCTTTCCCATTTACCACGGCCTTTCACCGTCATTTTAGCGCGTACGCCGATAATAGGGTCTATGTTCAGTTCTTTAGACACTTTTACTAACAGCAGTAGTTCACTGTACTTTTCAACCACAACGACTATTTTGCGACCAAGCTTTCTACCTAATAATGCTAGGCGCATAAACTCGTCGTCTTTATAACCGTTTAGGATGGTCAAAGAATCTTCGTTGGTGTTCATGGCAAGTACGGTAAGCAGCTCGGCTTTGGAGCCAGCCTCTAAACCATAGTTAAAAGGTGCGCCCGCCTCTACAATTTCTTCTACCACTTCACGCATCTGGTTTACTTTTACCGGATACACGCCTTGGTAAAGTCCTTTATACTCAGCTTCTTCAATAGAGCTGCGAAAGGCTTTGTTCAGACTAGCGACCTGAGAACGTAAGATGTCGTGAAAACGAACCACTACAGGGAATTGAACCCCTTCTTTTCGAATCTCTTCAACAACCGATTTAAAATCGATGCGAATACTGGGATCATCAGGAACTGGAGTCACATGCACGTTACCATTTTCACCAACTTGAAAATAGCCGCCACCCCATTGAGACACGCCATAGACGCGCTCTGCTTCTTCAATGCTCCAATCTGACAATGTAGTCACCTTTTAAAAACTATGCTGAACGCTGCTGTTCAGAAATTAATGCGAAATAGGGCGGTATTATAGACAACGTATAGTGTGGCGCTACGTAAAATATCGATTGTCTCGACTAATTTTGTTTATCGACAGACTTGCTCATCAAGATCATGGCGTGTAGCCCACTCAATGATGTGCGCTTTTGCTTCATCATCAAATATAGGGTCTATAGTTTTAAGGAACGCGCCCGTGTTCTTGGTACGCATTAATTTGAAATTTTGCTCACTAAAGAACTTAGCGGCGATATGTTCGGCATTTGTTGTCTCGTCCTCAAACCATACTTCGCTTCTTTGATTGCGCCTATCGAGTTGAATAGGGGCTTTCATTCGAGCAAAAGCCACAGAGTCTGGCACTTCCCATGTACGCATATCTACTATGATATCAAAGGCTCGACCTCTTCTAGCGTTGAGCGTATCGCCTAGTGCTGCTAGATACTGAATATTAGTGCTCATATTCCAGCGCCCGCGCAGTGTTACCAAAATAAGATCTTGAAACACTTCAATGTGATAATGCTGTTTTGACATCTGACTAACTGCAATCCCTTTAAAAAACTCGACAAAAGTAGCATGTGCAATGGTAAAGGTGATTATTGTCGTTGTACAAGAAATGTCTCATCTTTTTAGCAGAAAAAAATGGTGCAGGCTGATAGATGAATTTAATAGGAAATAATAAAAACACAAAGAAACAAAAACTTAGGTATAAGAACTATCACTGGGATAGAAACAGTAGCAGGCAGTTTTATACCTGCCACTGATATTTTATACCTTAATCGTCACCAAACTCTCTCACGATGCTGTTAATGGTTTCTTTTGCATCGCCCAATACCATACGGGTATTGTCTTTAAAGAAGAGCGGGTTATCTACCCCTGCAAAACCAGCATTAGCAGAGCGCTTAAGCACAAATACGGTTTTAGCGCGATACGCTTCAATAACCGGCATACCGTAAATTGGGCTACCTTTCATTTCTTTTGCGGCAGGGTTCACCACATCGTTAGCCCCAATAACAATCACCACGTCGTAGTTTTCCATACGCGGGTTAACATCATCCATTTCATACAGTTGGTCGTATGGAACATCGGCTTCTGCTAGCAGTACATTCATATGGCCCGGCATACGCCCCGCTACCGCGTGAATGGCATAGTCTACCGTGCATCCGTTCTCTTCCAATAGTGACTGCATTTCGCGTACTGCGTGCTGCGCTTGTGCTACTGCCATACCATAACCAGGTACTACCAATACCGACTGCGCCGCTTCTAATACATAAAATGCATCTTGGGCAGACAAAATCTTAATTTCGCCCTCAATTTTTTCACCCGCTTCCACCGGCTTCGAAAACCCAGACAACAACACATTCATTAGTGAACGGTTCATCGCCTTACACATAATGTTAGTGAGAATAAGACCTGAAGCACCTACCAGTAGGCCAGTAACAATCAAAATAGTGTTGCCGGTTGCTAAACCTGCCGCCGTAGCCGCTACCCCTGAATAACTATTCAACAAGGCAATAACCACTGGCATATCGGCGCCACCAATTGAGATGGTTGCCCACAGGCCGAAGCTTAGCGCCAGTGCAATCGCGCAGTACAGCCATAGAGTATTTTGAGGTTCAGTGGTAAATAAGTACCCTACCACCAGCATCGCAATTAGATGCAGTACGCTAAGCTCGCGAAGACCAGTAAAAATCACGGCTTTAGATGACATTTTGCCTGACAACTTACCCCAAGCTACCACGGAGCCAGAGAAAGTTACGCCCCCCACTAAAATCGTGAAGAACAAGGTAATGTACGTAAATGCAGTAGCAGTTTGAAGTGCCACCATGCTCATGCCAGACAATGTAGCCCAACCCAGCAATAATGAGGCTGCTCCACCAAATCCGTTAAACAACGAGACCATTTCTGGCATGGCTGTCATTTCCACCGATTTGGCTTTCCACGCCCCAAAGGCACCACCAATAACAACACCTAAAATAATCCATTGGTACGTGATTATTTGTTGGTCGAGCAAAGTCACTACAACGGCAATCAACATACCTACAGCAGAGACAAAGTTACCTCGCTTTGCTGTATCTGGATGGCTAAGCAATTTTAGCCCTAAAATAAATAACGCTGCGGCTACAACGTACGCAAGATTGATTATGGTTTCGATATCATTCACTTGCATACTCCTTATTTTTTATCTTTCTTTTTGAACATACTTAGCATGCGATCGGTTACTAGGTAACCACCCACAACGTTAATGCTGGCAAGCGCTACCGCCGCCGTTCCTAATACCGTGGTCAACACATTGTTGTCGCCACCAGACGCTGCCAATGCGCCCACTAACGTAATACCTGAAATAGCATTAGAGCCTGACATTAATGGCGTGTGTAAAGTTGCAGGTACTTTGCGAATTAACTCAAACCCAAGAAAACCAGCAAGCAGCACAATAAACAGTAAATAGATAATCTCCATGATTACGCTCCTTTGTAGGCGTTGGTTAACATGTCGTTGGTAATTGCGCCGTTATGAGCAATAACACAGCCACTTAAAATATCGTCTTCTAGATTTAAACCAAACGCGTTGGTTTCGGTGTCGTAGAATTCATCGACCAAGTTATAAATATTATTCGCGTACATATCAGTGGCTGCGCGGGCAACCGCTTGGCTCCAGTTACCTGTGCCTATCACTGTTACACCATGAACCTGCGCAACTTCACCGGCCACAGAACCTTCAACGTTACCGCCAGATTGGGCTGCCATATCGACCACCACGCTACCAGGCTTCATTAGTGCCAAAGTCTCTTTGCTAATTAGCACTGGCGGTTTGCGACCAAACAGCTGTGCCGTGGTAATAACAATGTCTGAATCAGCAATAGCATCACGCTGTGCGTCTTGCTGCTTCGCTTTTTGTTCATCGGTAAGCTCTTTGGCGTAGCCATCTTTAGTTTGACCCGTTTCGCCAATATCGATTTTAAGAAACTTACCGCCTAGAGATTCCACTTGCTCAGCAACAACGGGGCGAGTGTCGTAGGCAAGTACGTTCGCCCCTAATCGTTTCGCCGTTGCAATAGCTTGCAAGCCAGCCACGCCAGCACCAATAATGAACACTTTGGCGGGCTTTATTGTTCCCGACGGTGTCATCATCATAGGTAATATAGAAGGTAAGTAGTTCGCGGCTTGCATTACCATTACATAACCGGCAAGGCTCGCTTGTGAACTTAGCGCATCCATTTTTTGGGCTCGAGATGAGCGAGGGATCATTTCAACTGAAATAGCCGTTAAGCCTTTGTTTGCTATTGACTCAACCAGCGGTTGCTCAAAGAAAGGGTCAAGATGGCCAACCACAATGGCCCCTTTTTTCATCACCGACAGTTGGGATTCAGCCGGTTTATTTACGCTTACAAGCATATCGGCTGTTGATAATGCACTATTCACATCATCAATAACAATTCCACCTACATCTACATATTCTTTATCGGCATATCCCGATAACAAACCTGCCCCACTTTCTATATGAAGCTGTGCCCCTTTTTTCACCAAACGTTGCACACTTGATGGGGTTACTGCACAGCGCTTCTCCACATTGGATAGTGGCATCGGTATTTTCGATTCGTTTAATACTATGATTTTCACACGCTTCTCCTCACGTCCAGGCTCCACGAGAATGACATCCTTTATAGATGAACAAGCCATTTTATTCACTTATGCTTAACATGCCTTTTGGAAATCAAATCTATTTTCATTCCGAAGTTGCGCTAAAACACCTTTGTCCTGAGTACTAAAAATTGCGTCTAAAGTTGACTATTGTTATTACTCAGCAAGAGAACTTACGATATATACTTATACTCAACTAGTATTATTTAGCTACGACTCATAACTAGAATTCATATAGAGTTGGCATAGGAAAAAACAATAAATCACAACTCGGCCATTAATTTCATGAATGAGTCAGTATTTACGAGGAAGTTGGCTGGATTTAGTTACAAATAATTAAGGCATGCAGCATGATCAGAGTACACTTCACTGATGTATAAAGATGAAAATTAACGAGAGTATGGCTATGTTCGGTATTTTTAATTCTAACCCATCTAAAAAAATGCGTAAGCAATACAATATTTTGTTGGAGAAAGCCATGCAGGCTCAACGCAACGGTGACATGAAAACCTACGCAAAATTAACCGAAGAATCGGAAACCTTGTGGGGTGAAATTGAAGCCTTAGAGAAGCAGCCACAATAAAAATGAGTAAAGTATAGCGCGCACTTTCATACCAGTTACAATAGCGGCATTAGTTTTCGGTATTGCAGCGCCAATGATGCAATGCCTGATTGTTGCGGAATTGCGTTATGTATAAAAGTTTTTTGGTTTGTTTAGCTATTGTGGCGGGGCTTACCGTATATCAGCCTACGGCAACGGCGATGGATGCCGGACAATACTACTATTTCATTTCCGACAAGTGCATTCCTAAAGGTCCGCAGACCCCAGAAGAGCGTGGCGCTGTTACCCCTGACGTATTGTTGTTTGAAGTACTACCTGCTGGTATTAGTGACTACATGATTAACATGAATACTTCAGCGCTGAGCAACTACAATGAAGAGGGAGAAGACTATCTAACCAGCTTAGAAGAAGAGCAGGTGTACACCGCAGGTCAGGTAACGGCAAATGCGAATTATACCCAACACGATTTTATGCTGCAGCGCGAAGCCATTGGGCTAAAAGCATTAATTAACGTTCTTAATGCGTTTTCTCAGCATCAAGCTGATAAAGGCTATTTTTATAAAAAGCTGCTCTCAATCACCGACCCCAACACTCGATTTAAAGCCGTAACCCGCGTGCGCCTTACCGACGTAGCTCAAGAAAATAAAATGCAATTAACGGAGTACGCTTCACGCTACTACGTATTAGATAACCAAGGTACAGCATCAAGTACCCCATTTATTGAAGTAGATCATAGCAAAGCGTTACGTCAAGATATTCACAGCACTACCAGCCCGTACCGTATTTATACTAAGCATGGCGTTTGTGGCGAACGTTGGGTGCCCTAGCTATATTGATAGTAGTTGCATTGATAGTAGCTACAATAGCACTAGTTTCGATGACACTAGTTTCGATATAGGGTTTTTATTAGATGGTAGCCAAAGCGGGTTTTAACTGGGCCATGCACCTTTAATACTTCTTTTTTAAATACAACATCGTCGAACGCTTTTACCATCTGGCCGCGACGAAACTCACCTAAATCGCCGCCTTTTTTGCCGGAAGGGCAAGTAGAGTGGCGCTTAGCCAAGGTACTAAAATCTTTCCCTTTTTTAAGCTGCTCTAATATCGCAAAAGCTTCTTTTTCAGTTTTAACCAGAATATGTAGTGCAGATGCCGATGCCATTAGCCCGCCTGTTTGTAGTGATTGAATTGACGCAAGTATACCCTATTAAGTAAAACCCGTTGACGAATCAAAAAGGAAATCTTTGCATAACTAACTAAAATGAACAAAGTAAGTTAAGTATTCAAAAAGAGTAAAATAATGAAACTAAGTTTAATCATTCCGTTAATACCCACATGCGCATAACCATTTTTTTAACCGTTTTTTTCTGGCTATTTAGCACTACTACAGCTCAAGCGGATAAGTGTGGCAGTACTAGCTGCTTAATAACACAGGTGGTTCCCGATGGCATAGAAATAAGAATACGCCCTAGGTTGCCAACCACTCATGCCTGCTTTATTCGATGGGAAAATTACCACTACACTGAAATTCTAAGATTAGAATCTAAGCCTTACCTTTTAAAAGATAAGTTTGATTTGAGTGGCGTTAGATGGCGATGCGATGATGCGAACACCTGTCCAAACTGGATGAAAGATGCTGGTTTGTGTAAGAACTAGTAAGTCATTATGATAATTTAAGCAACCTACGACTATCTCAATAATATCCGTAGGTTTTGAACCCTCTAAAATATAAGCTTTACCTATTTATTCATTCGCTTAGCTCGTACCCATCGAAAAATTGTAAACACTACTGCTGCACATATTGCCCAAAATAGTATGTGGTAAAAATTGTGATGGGCGCCTTCCCCTAGAAACGTATCAGTATGCGCATTCGCAGTATTCGTAAAAAAGAAAAAAGCGCTCAGTAATATGTAATGTAATCTCATGATTTAATCCCTCAATATTAATGTTAAGTCTTACAAGCTCAGCATGCCTTCCTTTTCGATAAACGAAATTATGTCTGCAAGGCCCTGCTGAGTTTTCATGTTGCTAAATATAAACGGTTTGTCGCCACGCATTTTTTTAGTATCTGCATCCATTACCTCTAGCGATGCACCAACTAAGTCAGCTACGTCTATCTTATTGATGATTAATAAATCCGATTTTGTAATACCCGGCCCACCTTTTCGTGGAATTTTATCGCCCGCAGAAACATCAATAACATAAATGGTTAGGTCAGAAAGTTCTGGGCTGAAAGTAGCACTAAGGTTATCTCCACCGCTTTCTACCAATACAAAATCGAGATCATTATGACGTGCCTGTAACTCGTCTATAGCCGCTAGATTCATTGAGGCATCTTCGCGAATAGCCGTGTGTGGACAGCCACCCGTCTCAACCCCCATTATTCGATCGGCAGCCAATGCGTCATTTTTCGTTAAAAATTCGGCATCTTCTCTGGTGTAAATGTCATTCGTAACAACCGCCATGTTGTACTTGTCTCGTAACGAAAGGCAAAGCTGACGAAGAAGGGCTGTTTTACCTGAACCAACCGGTCCTCCCACACCTATACGCAAAACTTGTTTTTTCATAATTTGTGTATCTCTTCTGGTTTATCTTTTTAATTTAATTTCGTTTCGGTCTTACGACCTGAACAACCGCGAGTATTGACTTTCATGCCACGCACTGGCCATCGTTAAGTGGGGTAGGCTATTACCTATATCGTTGTCACTCACATCATTTGCTCGAGCAATTAGCGCTTCGCAATTATTGCTTAACCTAAACAGGAGGTTCTGTGCTTGAGTCTGCCCCAACGGCACTAGCTTAGTCGCGGCAGCTACTTGATTATCTATATAAGTCCAACAGTAGCCACTTTGGGCCAATAAAAGATCTAAGTTGAAAGTGAAAGCGCACAGCGAATATGCGCTTACGAAACTACAATCTAATCCTTCAAGAAGGCCAGAATAGGGAGTGATATTAAAATCATCTAGTTGATTCATTAGGCGCATTAACGCCTTCCCCATAGCTAAATCAGATAGCAATAACTCATGACTCTCTCTACACGCTACAATATGCTCATTCCAATAGATAAATGCCTTCGTATCACCTACATTAAGCGCCTTATACAAACGATTGATTATAGGAAGGTCGGTCTGAGCGATAGACTCTGCCAAATTCACTTCTATCCAGCTTTCAGTACTCGCGCTGTCGGTAAGCCAACCATTTTCAGTAGCGAACTCTAAGCCTTGTGAAAATGAAAATCCGCCCACCGGTAGATTAGCGCTGCATAACTGTAATAGTCGCTGAAGTTGTAATGGGCTAGTTTGAGGAGCCGGCTTCATTTAATGCTCATGAGAGTGACTATGACCATGATTGTGGCCTGATTTTCCATAAGCTCCACTCTCAGGCTCAAACACAGCAGGTGTTTTATTGATACTTAACCCGTAGTTTTCAACAAGCTCTTCTAAAACATGATCGGGCTTAAAGCGTACCCACCGCTCACCAATTTGTAATGATGTATGGCGATTGCCCAAGTGATAGCAAATTTTCGAGAAGCTCA
Organism: uncultured Alteromonas sp.; assembly: GCF_963976965.1. Classification (NCBI taxonomy): domain Bacteria; kingdom Pseudomonadati; phylum Pseudomonadota; class Gammaproteobacteria; order Alteromonadales; family Alteromonadaceae; genus Alteromonas; species uncultured Alteromonas sp. Next base: position 171,643 of record NZ_CAXBMP010000004.1, on the reverse strand, counting down.
GCCAATCATCTGCAATAGCTGTAGCCACATCTTCGGCTTTTCCTTTTACAACAATATATTTACCGCATTCAGTTTTCAGTATTTCTCCAACAAGAAGTGGATGTCCTCGCTCTAAAAATACGCCGATATCTATGCCCGTGTCTGTGGTACTTTTAATCCGCGCTTTCTTTCGGGTGTCATGATCAAGGGTAATAGAATCATCAATATTCTCATGAATATGCGATAGACGTGTGTAAGCTAGTAACATTTATTTATTCCTTTAAAACAGACAGTAAAGCTGTGCCAATGGGAGTGTCGTTGCTGGCTCACATGTAAGTAACTCGCCGTTCGCTCGCACCTCATAGGTTTGAGCATCCACTTCAATAGTAGGTTGCCAACTATTGTGGATCATGTCATCTTTGCCTATGTTGCGTGTATTTTTGCAAGCACTTACCATACGTGTCATACCTATTTTATCTGGTACCCCAGCATCCAAAGAAGCTTGAGACATGAACGTCATTGAAGTATTAGCAGATGCCGATCCATGCGCACCAAACATTGGTCTGTAGTAGACGGGTTGAGGAGTGGGTATTGACGCATTCGCATCGCCCATGGGGGCTGCCGCAATAAACCCTGACTTAATTATCATTGCGGGCTTGATACCGAAAAAGGCAGGCTTCCAAAGCACTAAATCTGCGAGTTTCCCTATTTCGATAGAACCTACTTCATGGCTAATGCCGTGGCTAATTGCAGGATTAATTGTATATTTCGCTACATACCGCTTTAATCGAAAGTTATCATTTTTTTCAGTATCCGGCGCTAAGGGGCCACGTTGCTGCTTCATTTTATGTGCAGTTTGCCAAGTGCGCGTAATCATTTCACCCACACGACCCATCGCTTGGGAATCTGAGGCAATCATGCTAATAGCCCCCAAGTCGTGCATGATATCTTCAGCTGCTATGCTTTCTTTACGAATACGAGAGTCAGCAAACGCGATATCTTCAGGTATAGCCGGGTCTAAATGATGACAAACCATTAACATATCAAGGTGTTCATCTATGGTATTAATTGTGTAAGGTCGCGTAGGATTGGTGGATGAAGGTAAGACATTTGATTCACCACAGGCGCGGATAATATCGGGAGAATGACCGCCACCTGCGCCCTCCGTGTGATAAGTATGTATGGTGCGCCCTTTAAACGCACCTAACGTATCTTCAACAAAACCAGACTCATTGAGTGTGTCGGTATGAATTGCTATTTGAACGTCATATCGCTCTGCTACTGATAAACAATTATCGATAGAAGCGGGGGTAGTCCCCCAATCTTCATGCAGCTTCAAGCCACATACGCCTGCTTCTATTTGTTCTTCTAATGCTATAGGTAAACTTGCATTCCCCTTTCCTAAGAAGCCAAAGTTCATAGGAAAATCATTGGTAGCTTGAAGCATTTTATGAATATTCCAAGGCCCAGGGGTGCAAGTGGTAGCGTTGCTACCCGTGGCGGGCCCTGTTCCACCACCAATCATCGTAGTCACTCCCGACATTAGCGCTTCGTCTATTTGTTGTGGGCATATAAAATGAATGTGCGCGTCTATACCACCGGCCGTAACTATCTGCCCTTCGCCTGCAATGATTTCTGTGCCGGGTCCAATTTCAATATCAATATTGTCTTGAACATCTGGGTTACCAGCTTTACCAATAATAGCGATACGGCCATCTTTGATACCAATATCGGCTTTAATAATTCCCCAATGGTCGAGAATAACCACGTTCGTGATTACAAGGTCTGGCGTATCAAAACAGCTTGCTTGGCTTTGCCCCATACCGTCCCGAATTACTTTTCCGCCACCGAATTTCACTTCTTCACCATACTCGGTAAAGTCTTTTTCCACTTCAAGCCATAAGTCCGTATCACCTAAGCGAACACGATCGCCAATAGTGGGACCAAACATATGTGCGTATGAATGTTTATCGATAGTTGCCATTAGCTCAATACCCCTTGTACTTTACCTTGAAATCCAATGACCGTGCGGCTGCCTTGGTAAGGGATCAAAGTTACCTCGCGCTCTTGCCCCGGCTCAAATCGGATAGCAGTACTTGAGGTAATGTCTAAACGGTAGCCTTTGGTGGCTTCCCGATCGAACTTAAGCGCATTGTTCACTTCATAAAAATGATAATGAGAACCTACTTGTATTGGACGATCGCCCGCGTTAGCCACTTTAATCTTAATACAAGGTCTACCCACATTCAGCTCGCGGTCGCCTGAGTCTGTTTTTATTTCTCCGGGAATCATTTGCCTATGCTCCTGTTAAAAATTGAGACTTTTAAATAATAGGGTTATGAATAGTGACTAGCTTTGTGCCATCTGGGAATGTAGCCTCTACCTGAACTTCTGGAATAAGCTCACTTACTCCTTCCATCACCTGCTCTTTGGTGAGTAGAGTGCGGCCATAATCCATCATTTCTGCAACGGTTTTACCGTCTCGCGCGCCCTCGATTATTTCCATCGATATGTAGGCCATTGCTTCAGGGTAATTAAGTTTAACGCCCCGCTTTAGTCGCCTTTCAGCTAACAAAGCCGCAGTAAAGATTAATAACTTATCTCGCTCTCTGGGTAATAAATCCATTCTAAGCTACCTTTTCATTCTATTTTTAAGTAAGCCAAATACGAGGAACATTAGCTTCTTTTTGGATGTAAATTGGCCTGATTGTTTTCCAAATACTGGTAAATATGGCTTTGCACTCTTCGGTATGGTCGCCTAGGTATCGCACTACTAATAGGTCTCTTATGTAAGTTACGCTCACTTTCTGGCTAGGTTTGTCTACGCCATCTGTATGTGCAATTTGTTCTCTTAAGCGCTCTACCAACTGGCTTTTCTCATTCCCATTTATACGTACTTTCGGCGCATGGGCCAACATAGTGGCAAAAACGGAGTGGTTATTGAGGCCCGCAACGTGTGCACGAACATTGTTATTTGGGTTTAGATTAATTCGGTCATGAAAATTAAGTTTACCGTCGATAAACACTCGATTTAGTTGAGTATACCGGCCTTTCTTAAATGGCTGACCAGCGGCGGGTAACCCTAAGGAACTTATATCCCAGCCAATATAATGTGCTTGTGAACTTAACGATAAGTCCAATTGGTTAATTGCGTCTGCGCCTTCATAAACGATAGTTTCGAGTGGAAAGTTTTCACAAACACCCTTGCCTAACACGTTAACGTTACTTATTTGTATTTGCTTACTGTCGCCAATTGCTAAATTGGTTCTTGCTCGGTAAAAGCGATTGGCGCCTGGCGTAGTAATAAGCGCATGCGCTGAATCTTGAATACAAATTTCAATGTTGAGTTCATCACCCGAAACAATCCCTGCGGGAGGGTGAAGCAAGTAAACATGCGCACAATCTTCACCTTCAGGGTAAAATGCCTTCTGAACATTCAAAGGTCCGTGACGGCTAGTTTTAACTAGCTGAGACACATTGCTTTTAATGGCGAATTCTAGGAATAAGCTAGCCAACCACTTATTTTTGAGGCCTTTTACTGCACTGGCCTCATTTACAGAACTTGATGCACCCGATAATTGTTCACTCACAAACTCTTGTTTCATATCATCCATTTCAATACATAAGCTATACGGCTAAATACTTACTAACAAGTTCGTCGTTTAAATCCGGCATATCGCCTGTAGCAATTACCTGACCTTTTTCCATCAATGCAAAGGTTTCACCCACCGCTCTTGCGAAAGGAAGCTTTTGCTCCACTAACACAATAGTTAGCCCTTGCTCTTTATTTAACTTCAACAACACATCCCTAATGAGCTGCACAATATTTGGTTGGATACCTTCGTTAGGTTCATCCAATATCAAAATATCAGGGTTTAACACCAACGCTCGACCTATCGCTAACTGTTGTTGTTGTCCGCCCGACAAGTCCCCCCCTCGTCTGTGCAACATTTCCTTTAAAACAGGGAAGAGTTCAAATATATGCTCAGGTATAGTCTTACTAGTTTGCCTTTTGCAGTTTAAACTTATCTTCAAATTTTCTTCAACGGTTAGCTGAGGAAAAATATGACGCCCCTGGGGTACATAGCCTACACCTATCTCTGGTCGCGACTCTACCGAGGCTTTAGACATATCTTTATTGTTAATAGTGAGCTTGCCAGCGCTTATTGGCAACAGCCCCATAATGACGTTTAGCAACGTTGTTTTGCCAACACCATTTCGGCCCATAATAACGGTTCGAGAACCCTTTTCTATTTTCAGATTCACATCCCAAAGAATTTGAGTACCGCTATATTGTTGATCAATATTCTGTAGTTCTATCATAATGTTAATGCCTTCGCACAGGTTTGATAATGCTTAATGATCAGTTTCTTCGCCTAAATATACTCGAATAACTTCTGGGTTCGACTGGATATCATTCATGGTGCCTTCCGCAAGTACAGAGCCTTGATGCAGCACGGTAACTTGACGAGCAATTGAGCGAACAAACGCCATATCATGCTCGACTACCACCACGGAGCGTTCGCCCGCTAATGATGTTAGAAGTTCAGCGGTGCGTTCAGTTTCTTGCCCCGTCATACCCGCTACTGGCTCATCAACTAATAGCAACTTGGGATCGGCAGCCAATAACATACCTATTTCAAGCCATTGCTTTTGTCCATGGGACAATCGGCCTGCGGGATAATAGGCTTCATTTACTAACCCTATAGTTCGCAAAATGTTATCAATACTGTCTTTTTGCTCTGGGGAAAGTCTATAAAACAAAGATGCCCAAATACCTTTATCACCTGACAGACTCAGTTCAATATTTTCAAATACACTGAGCGCTTCGAAGACGGTGGGCTTTTGAAACTTACGTCCAATACCTGCTCTTGCAATTTCACACTCGTCCATACTGAGTAAATCTATGTTTTGGCCGAAATTAACTTTGCCCGAATCAGGCCGCGTCTTCCCAGTAATAACATCCATTAACGTTGTTTTGCCCGCACCGTTCGCCCCTATTAGGCATCGTAATTCACCTTTATTGATGTAAAGGTTCAAGTTGTTAAGCGCCTTAAAACCATCAAAACTTAGGTTTACATCTTCAACGTATAGAATTACACCATGGCGCGTATCTGGATGCTTACCAACAAGCTGAGGAGTTTTATTAGCAAGCTGAGGACTCTTAGTAGTTTGAGCGGTCATCATTCTAATTCCTTTTTAGTACCTACATGGGAGGGAGCTTCTTCTTTTGAAGTTGTAGGCCCACTATTAAACATTGATAGTTTGTCGAAGATATTAGGTAGCAAGCCTGCTATACCCTTTGGAAGTAAAAGCGTGACCAATACAAATAGTCCTCCGAGGGCGAAAAGCCAGGCTTCTGGCATAATAGCGGTGAATCGTGTCTTCGCGTAACTCACTACAATAGCTCCGATGATCGCACCATAAAGAGTGCAGCGTCCGCCAATCGCAACCCACACCACCATTTCTATTGAGTTGAGCGGAGAAAACTCACCAGGGTTTATAATGCCAACTTGAGGAACATAAAGGGCACCTGCTAAACCGGCTAACATTGCAGAAACGACAAATATCCATACTTTATAATGCTCTGGCTTATACCCTACGAAGCGAACGCGGCTTTCTGCATCTCGCGTAGCGGTAATAACTCTTCCCATTTTTGAAGAAACTATAAAATGACTAATGGCATAACCAATTGCTAATGCAATGGCTGTAGCAACAAATAACCCAATTTTGGTACTGGGGTTTTGCAAAGAAAAACCGAATATTTCTTTAAAATCGGTTAGTCCGTTATTGCCACCAAATCCCATTTCATTTCTAAAAAATGCCAACATCAGGGCGTATGTCATTGCTTGGGTCATAATAGATAGATACACCCCGCTTACTCGCGATCTAAACGCCAGTGTTCCAAAAATAAAGGCAAGTAACCCAGGCCCTAGAAACACCATCACAACCATCCAAATTGCACTGCTACTTCCTGCCCAATACCAAGGAATTTCTGTCCAATTGAGAAAAACCATGAAATCTGGAAGGTCGGGATTGCCATAAACACCCCTGTCACCAATTTGACGCATAAGATACATGCCCATGGCGTACCCACCGAGTGTAAAAAAGGCGCCGTGCCCCAAGCTAAGCACGCCACAGTAACCCCATACTAGGTCAACGGCTAAGGCCAAAAGTGCATAGCACAAATACTTTCCAAAAAGACTTACTGTGTAGTCACTAACGTGTAACAAAGCACCGTCAGCGAAAACCAGATTACAAAAAGTTACGTAAGCGGTTGATAGAAATAAGACGCTCACCACTACATGAAGGTTGCTCAGCGTTTTAAATTTCTCTTGAAAAACGTTTAATAAATTAGTCATTAGTCTGCGCTCCTACCCTTTTGTGGGAATAAGCCTTTCGGACGTTTTTGGATAAACAATACCAAGCCTACCAGCACGATAATATTTGCCAGCACAGACCCCGTAATAGGTTCAAGAAATTTATTAATTGTACCGAGTGACATAGCCGCAACTAACGTTCCCCACAAGTTGCCTACTCCACCAAATACAACGACTAAAAATGAATCGATAATGTAGGCCTGACCTAGGTTTGGTCCGACGTTGGTCAATTGACTAAGCACTACACCCGCTACACCCGCAATACCCGAACCTAAACCAAAGGTAGCAGCATCTACCCAGTCACTTTTTATACTAAGCGCGCGTGCCATGTCCCTGTTTTGTGATACAGCGCGAACGTGCAAACCTAATGATGATTTTTTAAGGATTAACATCAGTGTAAAAAACACAACGAGCGAAAATATAATGATGTATAGCCGATTGTAGGTTAACGAAAAGACGGGATTTATAACCCAAGATCCCGTCATCCATTCAGGCGCCTGCACCTGTCTATTAAGTGGAGAAAAAACCGTACGCACTAATTGCTGAAGTATTAAAGATACGCCGAACGTAGCTAATAATGTCTCTAACGGGCGCCCTTTTAAGAAGCGAATTACGCCTCGCTCAATTAATACCCCCACAAACCCCGAAACTAAAAAGGCAGCGGGAATAGCCATTAATAGCGAATATTCGATAAGGGACGGAAAAGTAATTTGTATGACATATGTAGTATAAGCGCCCAGCATAATCATTTCGCCGTGCGCCATGTTAATTACACCCATCACGCCAAAAGTAATTGCTAAGCCAATTGCAGCTAACAATAATACTGAGCCTAAACTTAATCCAAAAAATACATTTTCAATAAATCCGTAGCGGCTGCGCTTTGCGTCTATATTTTTAATGACTTCATTGAGCGCCGCAGCTAGTTCTGCTTCTTGCGCATTGCGCTGACTTTGTGGCAATTCCCTTAATATATTTGCCATGGTATTTCGCACTTCAGGCTGCAGACTACTTTCTAAATCACTAACAGCAACTAGTTTGGCTTGATGCTCACCCGTTTTTAGCTGGTTTAATGAAAGCACCACATTCATTAATTCTGACACTTCTGGGTCTTCTTCTTTATCAAGCCGTAGCGTGATAGCGTCTAACCCCATCGTGGACGGATTGTCGAGTAACTGCTTTACGGCTTGTAGACGTACATCCTTATTAGGGGAATTTAAGTCTAGTACAGCGATAGCACTTCGGATTAAACCCCGCAGTCGGTTGTTTGTGCGTACCTTTCTAATTTTCGACTTTTTAACCGATGCGAGTTCTGAGTCATGCAATACATCAGTTAGTTCGTACTCTTTACCTACCTTTATAGCGGCAACAAGCAGCCTATTTGATTTGATATAGTACAAGTCACCGTTCAACACTAGTGACAATATTTCTCGGGTTTTTGGGTGAGGAACTTGGCTAATTTCTGTTACCAAAGATTCCATTTGGTTCAACTTCGCGCTTGGCAATTTAGCTGCGAGTGAATAAAGTGCAGCGTCATTCTCATTGCTAGGTTGAACGGTCTGAACATCTGCTGTTTGTGCATATACAGGTGCTTTACACAAGCATATTAAGCAGATGAATAACCAACTAACCCACCGGGTGTGCGTTCGAATCATCTTATATTCCTCTTATACAAAGCTTAATGCACAACGTTTAAGCCGCTTCTAGATGCTCTTGTACTAACAGTGGTAAATACACTCTATTTAAAGTACGTTTGGGATTCAGGCTCTTAACGTCATGGAGGCTGGCTACTTGTATGTCAGTAGCCAGGCTTCTCCACTCTCTTTAAAACTTCTAACCCGAACACTTACCCGTAGTTACATCAAAATTTCCACAACGAAGTGGTGCAGTCCAGTCCGACATGAGGTTTTTTGAACTCGGAAGAAAGTCTGACCACGCATCACCAATCACTGTATCTGGTGTTTCCCAAACCACTTCAAATTGACCATCTTCTTGAATTTCGCCTATTAGCACGGGCTTCGATAGGTGATGGTTTGCATTCATAACTGCGATGCTTCCTGTGAGATTAGGCACTGCGATACCGATCATCGCTTGCTCTACTTCGTCTACATCTGTAGTGCCTGCTTTTTCTACCGCTTTTACCCACATTTTGAAGCCAATATAAGTTGCTTCCATTGGGTCATTGGTTACACGTTCATCATCACCAATGTAGCTTTGCCAACTTTCGATAAATTCATCATTTTCATCTGATTCAACACTTTGGAAGTAATTCCAAGCAGCAAGATGTCCAACAAGAGGCGCTGCATCAAAGCCCGAAAGCTCTTCTTCACCTACAGAGAATGCCACCACTGGAATATCTTCTGCAGAAATGCCTTGGTTGCCTAATTCTTTGTAAAATGGAATGTTCGCATCGCCGTTAATTGTAGAAACCACAGCAGTCTTCTTGCCTGTTGAGCCGAACTTTTTGATCTCAGAAACAATACCTTGCCAGTCAGAATGACCAAATGGGGTGTAGTTAATAAGAATGTCTTCGTCTTTAACGCCTTTCGCATTCAGATACTCTTTTAATATCTTGTTTGTCGTGCGTGGGTATACATAATCAGTTCCTGCTAGAACCCAACGAGTAGCACCGATATCATTCATTAAATAATCTACCGCTGGTATAGCTTGCTGGTTAGGCGCTGCGCCTGTGTAGAACACATTCTTCGAAGACTCTTCCCCTTCGTATTGCACAGGGTAGAACAACAAGCCGTTGAGCTCTTCAATTACGGGCAATACGGATTTTCTTGACACTGACGTCCAGCAACCGAAAATCACATCGACCTTTTCCTGTGCCAGTAACTCCCGAGTTTTTTCTGCAAACAGCGGCCAGTTTGACGCGGGGTCAACTACCACAGCTTCTAGCTTTTTACCCAGGATACCGCCCGCTTTATTCTGTTCTTCAATCATCATCAACACTGTGTCTTTCAATGTTGTTTCTGATATTGCCATGGTGCCCGACAGCGAATGTAGTACACCTACTTTAATAGTATCTGCCGCTAACACGATTTGAGAGCAAAATGTACTAACTATAATTGTGCTGGCGAGGGCGATCTTTTTAAATTTCATTTGAGTATTCCTTTTATCAATGTGATTGAATTAGCTTAGAAAGTAACTAGTGCTTCAAGGGCCATAAGGTCTACATCTACCCCATTTTGTTCACCCATTCGGTATTCAAATACCACCCATAGGTTTTTGGTAAAGGTATAGCTTGGTGCAATCGTGATAGCGCTGCCATCTTCTACTTCTGCGCCACTTGCATCATCGATTGCATAGTCGTGATAACGTAAAGTAATAGCAAAATCGTTCATTGCGTAATTGCCCATGATTAAGTAACCAGAGGCTTCTGAATCGATGCCATAGCGATAGGCATAAGCTGGAGCGTTTTCTGAAGTGTTATATTCAACGGCAAGGGTGAGAGAGCCTTCTATATACGCGGCCCACAAATTTACCAGTGTGGTAGTTTCATCTGTTCCGTCGAGCTTGTCGCTTGAATAAAAAGCTTTTGCAATTGTGGCTTCAGTGGGCGTAACTGCTAACATTGCTTCAAACGCAGGATGATCTGTATCCCTGTTCTCACCTTCTAAGTCCCCTAAATCGTTAACCAATGACAAGGCAACTTGGTAGCCATTTCCCTTGTAAAAACCTGAAACTCCCTGCTGATAACCACCGTAAAAGTATGCGGCATAGCCAGTTCCTGAGTACTGATAGAGACCCGTTGGTTCTTCCGTTTCCCAACCTGTATAACTAAGAAAACGTCCTGCTTTTACACTAAAATTTTCTGATACTGCGTAGGAAATAAAAGCTTGTTCAATGTCGACTTCCTCTCCAGTTCCGTTGTCTTGGTATTCCAAGTCAACTTGCGCTGAAAACTTACTGTCAAAACTATAAAGAAAATCTATTTCGAATTGATCTAAACCGGATGACTGTTCGGTGCCAACTCCTTCAACGTCAACTGACGACCACGACATATCAATAAAGCCAGTAACCGAAAGACTGTCAGTTAATTTAAATTTATCGTCCGCGTGCGCCGTACCTGTGAGACTCAAAGCGATAAATCCAACGGCCGCGGCCGGTTTTAATGTTTGGGCTAGTTTCATTTGCATTCCTTTATTAAAGTAATCAGCACATGGTCAGTGAGCTCTATTTATTGTGTTTATTTCCAACACGTTCATTATGAGTTTTGAATGCAATGAAAAGAATGCGCAAAAGCACGCAACCACCTACGTATAAATACGCATGGTTAAGTGGTTTAACTTATGTAAGATGGGAAGATCTAAACAACGAAAGTTCGTTGATAAATAATGTATTTCTTTGTAATAACTCAAAAAAACGTAGCACTTTAAAATGCAATCTAATCAAAAAATAATTCCGACCCGACGCAGTTACAATAAACTTGTTGCGAATGAAATGATGGAAGATTTCGCTTTGCGTTTTACCGCGAAGAAAGCTCGAAAGTGGTCTTTGAATAAGGTTGCAGGAACTGCCCTCGGGATTGTTTCTTTTCTCGTACTAGAAGCTATTGGTGGTGCCGCCACAATTAATTTTGGGTTCATTAACGTGGCATGGGCAATCTTGTCAGTGGTGTTTGTTGTATTTTTGACCGGCACGCCTATCAGTTACTACGCGGCAAAATACGGCGTCGATATAGACCTGTTAACCAGAGGGGCCGGATTTGGTTACATAGGCTCTACTATAACCTCACTAATTTACGCCTCTTTTACGTTCATTTTTTTCGCACTTGAAGCAGCTATCATGGCGATGGCCTTGCACATCCTATTTGGCATATCTTTGGAAATCGGGTATGTGATTAGTGCATTAATAGTACTTCCATTAGTTACGCATGGGGTTAGTTATATAAGCCGATTTCAGGTTTGGTCTCAACCTATTTGGGTAATACTTCAGTTAGTGCCTCTCTTTTTCGTATTTCAGCATCCTGACAGCAATTTCAAAGACTGGATTGCTTTTACTGGAATTGGCGAAAATGAAACCGAGGCAGGCAATTTCAACTTACTTCTATTCGGAAGTGCTTCAGCTATATTACTTTCCTTAGTTGCGCAAATTGGTGAGCAGGTAGACTTTCTGAGATTTCTACCGGAAAGACCCAAAGCTGGCAGATTTAAATGGTGGTTTGCTTTGATAGCTGCCGGCCCTGGTTGGATTCTTTTTGGCGCATTAAAGTTATTTTTAGGGTCTTTTCTAGCGTACTTTGCACTTACTCAAGGCATGGATATTGACTTAGCCGACGATCCTGCACACATGTATAACCTTGCTTTTAGCTTAGTTTTTGACAACCCGACTATAAGCCTTATCTTTGCCTGTAGTTTTGTGGTTATTTCCCAGTTAAAAATTAACGTCGCCAATGCATATGCAGGCTCATTAGCGTGGTCTAACTTTTTCTCTCGTGTAACTCGCACTCATCCCGGCCGAGTGGTATGGACCATGTTCAATGTAGTAATCGCATTGTTGTTAATGGAGTTAGGCATATACCAAACGATAGAGACCATGTTATCCGTTTATTCTGTATTGGTATTGTCATGGCTAAGTTCTGTCGTAGCTGATTTAATTATAAACAAACCGCTAGGTATTAGCCCTAAACACATTGAATTTAAACGTTCTCATCTATACGACATTAACCCTGTGGGGATTGGCGCAATGTTCGTGTCTTCTTTCATCGGTATAACGGGCCATTACGGCTGGTATGGTGAAACAACTCAAGCTCTCGCCTCATACGCTGCCTTTTTCTTACCTTTTATCTTGGTTCCTGTCATTGGAACGCTCACCGGTGGTAAATACTATTTGGTTGATAATAAAGTAGCTATTACACAAGCCAGCTGTGTATGTTGCATATGTGAAAATGAATTTGAGCAGGAGGATATAACTTTTTGTCCAGCCTATAGTGGGGTCATCTGCTCGCTATGCTGTTCATTAGATGTAAAGTGTGGAGATATATGTAGGCCAGAAGCTACGCTCTCCACACAATCCCAAGTGTTTTTTCACCGCTTTTTAAGTATCGACCTCCTTAAAACCTTAACTACCCCTATGTCACAATTTATAGCGCTAACATTTGCGCTAAGTTGTGTTAGTGCCAGCATATTATATTTAGTTTACCTTCAAGTACCTTCTACCTCAGATGCAAATGTACTCTTTGCAGATATGCTAATTAAAATATTTTTCTTACTCTCTATTATTATCGGTGTTCTAAGTTGGCTATTTATTTTAGCGAGAAGTGCTAACAGAATAGCCCTTAAGGAACTTCGTTCCCAAGCGTCAGCTTTGGCCGATGAAATAGGAGCCCATGAAGTAACGTCCATTGCGCTTGAAAAAGCAAAGAATGCTGCAGAGGCTGCAAATGAAGCCAAGAGCCGGTATTTAGCGGGATTGAGCCATGAGCTACGTACTCCATTAAATGTGATGCTAGGCTATTCACAGCTTTTAGGTAAAGACGGTAGTTTAAGTGAAAAACAACGGGACACTATGGGCATCATGCGAAGAAATGGGGAGCACCTCGCCAACTTGATTGAAGGCCTGTTGGAAATATCAAAAATAGAAGCTGGCCGCCTAACACTTCACCGTGATGAATTTAATATTAGAGCCATACTGAAACAACTCATCGATATGTTTGAATTGCAGGCAAGTAAGAAAGGTCTCAATTTTCACACTAACATCAGTACAAAGCTTCCCGATGTAGTGGTTGGCGATAAGCAAAGACTTAGGCAAATATTGATTAATTTAATATCTAACGCTATCAAATACACAGAGACCGGTAACGTTAGATTCGATGTTCAATATAGAAATGAAGTCGCGATCTTTGTTGTTGTAGACACTGGTTCCGGTATAAGCGAAGCACATAAAGAAACCATTTTTCAGCCCTTTGAGCAAATTAGAAATACACATACACAGGCGATTGGTGGCACTGGGTTAGGATTAACGATATCTCGCTCATTAACTGAATTGATGGGCGGCGAACTAAGCTTTAAAAGTTTACTAGGGAAAGGTTCAACATTTACTTTGCGCTTAATGCTTCCACGCATTATTCAACATCAAACCACGCCGGAAAATCATAGCCAACAAGTTTGTGCATACTCAGGCACGCGTAAAACTATATTAGTGATAGACAATGAGCCTCATCAACAGCAGTTGCTTAAAGATGTATTAACTCCACTTGGTTTTAATGTATTGCTAGCGGAAAATGAGAAGGAAGCGTTCTCTCAATTAGAAAATCACCACATTGACTTAGTTACATTAGATGTAAAATTATCTAACTCGAGTGGATGGGATTTGCTGTCAACACTAAGAATAGATAGTTGGTTGATGCCAGTACTCATGGTTTCAGCCAACGCTCGCGAGTTAGAGCACCATACGGCCCAAACCCAACTGCATAACGGGTATATTTCAAAGCCGTTTAATTTAGACTCTCTATTCAATCAAATTGGGCAGTTGTTAGAGCTTAATTGGGAATATTCCCCCAATGAAACCACAAGCATAACGCAGACAAAAAAACAGCTACGAACGCCCGTCACATCAGACCACTACAGAGAATTGATTACATTAGCTGAAATTGGGTATCTATCTGGGTTTAATAGCAAGCTAACGGAAATAGAAACCCATCATTATTTTTCGCCTGATGTAGAGTCAAATATAAAGCAACATATTTCCCAATGTAACTTTCCAGAAATAATCAGATATTTAGGTGAGTGTATTCATGAATAATATCAGTGATGTCGTGCTAGTTGTCGATGACTCCCCCGAGTCGCTGGGGATGTTAAATGTCGCATTAAATACCCAAGGTTTCACCGCGCTTGTAGCTTTAAACGGTATTCAAGCTTTGGCTATTGTTGAGAAAGTTAAACCCGACGTTGTACTTCTCGATGCCGTTATGCCTGAAATGGATGGTTTTGAAACCTGTAAGAGACTGAAGAAGATACTCCCTAACACCCCAATTATATTTATGACAGGGTTAACTGAAATAGACGATGTAGTAAAAGGTTTCGATGCAGGAGGGATTGATTACGTCACCAAACCTATTTCCCCTGATGAAGTCATCGCTCGAATAAAAACCCACATACAAACAGCGAAGCTCGCCTTGAGTGCACAAAGTGCGCTTGATAGGACGGGCAGCAATACTTTTTGTGTAAGCCCTGAAGGCCGCTTGTCTTGGGCAACTCCAAATGTTCATCAGTTTATCGAAAAAATATGTGGCAAGGACACTAGCCCGTGGGCGAGTATCTCAACAAAGCTTGCTCCTTGGCTTCAAAGTAGCGACTTGAAAGAGTCGGCTATATTGACAATAAACTGCTTTTTATCCCCTTTGCCCATTCAATATTTAGGTATTCAAGATTCCTATCACTTACTTAAAGTTGTAGAACCTTCGACGAGCAAAACATCTACATACTTACAAGAAAATTTACCTATCACCAAACGCGAATCTGAAGTTCTCTACTGGATTTCTTTTGGTAAAACGAGTTGGGAAATATCTCAAATTCTTGATATTAGTCCTCGGACAGCAAATAAACATCTTGAACAGATATACAAAAAGCTTGGAGTAGACAATAAAACCTCTGCCGCAGCTATCGCCCTGAGGCTTTTAGAACGTTAGAAATATACTTAAATGAAGAAATAAATTTACGTTAAATCTATCCACCTTAACTACATTTTCAACTGCCCATACCCCCCAATTCACTATTTTCGAACTTGCCAGCAATGATATGTTATATTATAACAATATTAACCTTAAATATTTTGAGCGAATTCCGATGAAGAGTAATAAACTCCCCGTTACTGTGCTGTCAGGTTTCTTAGGTGCAGGTAAAACAACTGTCCTTAGTCATATTCTTAATAACCGTGAAGGCAAACGCGTGGCGGTTATCGTTAACGACATGAGCGAGGTTAATATTGACGCTTCTATCGTTAAAAGTGATGTGTCGCTGAATCACAGTGAAGAAAAGTTGGTTGAGATGAGTAACGGCTGCATATGCTGCACGTTGCGGGAAGATTTGCTTCTAGAGGTTAACCGCCTAGCGACAGATGGCAGTTTTGACTACTTGCTTATTGAGTCTACCGGTATATCAGAGCCCCTTCCCGTGGCAGAGACCTTCACCTTTGCCGATGAAGACGGTGTGTCGTTATCAGATATTGCTAGTTTAGATACCATGGTGACAGTGGTTGATGCGGTCAACTTCAGTAAAGACTACGAAGAAGCCAAGTATTTACAAGAAACCGGTGAATCCCTTGGTGAAGAGGACGAGCGCAGTGTCGCTGATTTGCTCGTAGATCAAGTTGAATTTGCCGATGTTATCCTAGTCAGCAAAACTGATTTGGTAGACGAGGAACATGTTGCTAATTTAACCGCTATTTTGAAAAGCTTAAATACATCGGCAAAAATTATTCCTATAAATAAAGGCAATATCGATATTGATGAGGTGCTTGGCACACAACTATTCAATTTCGAGAAAGCCCAGCTTGCCCCAGGCTGGCTTAAAGAAATGCGGGGGGAACACACGCCAGAAACTGAAGAGTATGGCATTAGTAGTTTTAGCTATCATGCACGCCGTCCTTTCCACCCGCAAAAGTTTTATAACTTTTTGCATACCACCGAAAACTACGGAAAGTTACTACGCTCCAAAGGTTACTTTTGGTTAGCCTCGCGGCCTGAGTGTGCGGGACAATGGAGCCAAGCCGGTGGTATTGCTCATTATGGTTATGGTGGTATGTTTTGGAAAGCTCTGCCAAAGTCAGAATGGCCTGAAGATGAAGAATATTTGGCCTCAATAGAAAAGCAATGGATGGAACCTTTCGGCGACATGCGCCAAGAGTTAGTCTTTATTGGGCAAAACCTTGATGAAGCCACAATTACCAAAACCTTGGATACTTGCTTACTAGACGATGAAAGCCTTATAAAGGGGGTGGATTATTGGCGAACCCTTCCCGATCCATTTCCTCGTTGGGAGGGTTTATAATGGCACAAGCGCTAGCTGCTAACCCCTTAACCGAAAGCCCCCCGACTACTGATAAGCGCATTAAAAAGTCGAGTACGTCGGTAGAGCCTATTGTGCTTACCGATATCTATAACGACGAGTGTAATATTGCGATTTGGCAACGCCACTTAGACGATACCTTTTTAACCTCGTTAGCTACCTTCGTAAAAGGTGGCGGCAAGCTTACTGCTGCAAGACAATTAAGTTCCGATTCAGCCGAAGCCTATATTCGCACCTTAGCCGACGGCCAACCTTTTGCGCCCCAATTACATACCTATATAGCCGAGCTCGTCGACATGTTTATCTGCTTGTTTGAGGCTAATACCATTGGTTTTAGGTTATCAACATTAGACAAGGCCATGTGCCCTCGTTTTCATGTTGATAGAGTATCTTGCCGTTTAGTGACCACCTTTGTTGGACCGGGCAGCCAGTGGCTAGAACACGATAACACCGACCGCACAATGCTAGGCCACAAAAGCGGCGCATTAACCGATGACCATTCGGGTTTATATCGTACAGCACAAGATATACAAACCTTGGAAACGGGTGATGTCGCAATTCTAAAGGGAGAGTTGTGGCAAGGTAATGAGAACGCTGGAATAGTGCATCGTTCACCGCCGGTATCAAGCAGCCAACCGCGTGTTGTGATGACATTAGATTTGATTGATTAATTGATTGAGAGCACGCCAGCTAATTGTGTTCCTGCTTAGGTGACAAGTGAGTTGGCTTAATAGCAATACGCTAAGCCAACTGACTTAAAACACTTACCGTTTGCGCTATTAAGCTAGCTCAGGAACACTGCATTTGTATTGCTTGTAGATATCGAACTCACTAGCTGGCACTGGCCTTTGGAACAAATACCCCTGTCCATATTGGCAGTTTAGCTTCTGTAGCATTGCGTAACACATATCAGTTTCAATGCCTTCAGCTACCACCTCCATATCCAGTTCGTGTCCCATGGCGATAATGGTGCTAGCAATAGTGTTATTTGCAGGCATAAAGCTCTTGTCTATTTTTAATACATCAAAAGGTAAATTCTTAAGATAGCTTAGGCACGAATACCCCGTACCAAAGTCATCGAGTAACAGTTGAACACCAAGCTCAGATAACCTATACAGCGATGCAACGCAGGCTTGCTCTTCCATAATGGCAATATTCTCGGTTACCTCAATATGTATACACTCTGCGGGCAACGATAAGCTAGCCAGAATATCTGCGAGCCTTTGCGCAAAATGCTGATCTTTAAGCTGATGTGATGACACATTAATTGCCATAGCATGATGTTTAGCACCTGCATCATGCCACGCTTTGCATTGTTCGCACGCTTGTTGTAATACCCAATTTCCTATATCAATAATTTGTCCAGAATGCTCGGCAATAGGAATAAACTCATCGGGACCAATGGCTTCGTTATCTGGGTTAGTCCATCTTAATAGCGCTTCACTCCCAACTGTCACGCCATCCTCAAGCCTAACAATGGGTTGATAAACTAAGCTAAACTCATTGTTAGCAATAGCATGATGAAGCTGACTTACCAGTTTTAGTTTGCGGTTTTGTTTAATGGCCGATAATTTATCGAATGCTTGATACTGATTCTTGCCCGCCTCTTTAGCTTGGTACATTGCCGTATCGGCGTGCTTTAGCAGCAATGACGAATTGGCGCCGTTTTGTGGGTAGCAGGCTACACCTATACTCGCAGTGATATAGTAGTCGTTATTGCCAAGCCGCACAGGTTTACTGATAGTGTCTAATATTCTGTGGGCAATGAAATCAATGGTTTCAATTGATTCAAAACAGTCTGTTACCGCCACAAATTCATCACCACCAAAACGAACCACCACATCGGTAGCGCGAATTGCATCGGAAATTCGCTGCGCCATAGTGACTAAAAGCGTGTCGCCTAACGCGTGACCTAAGCTATCGTTAATGTCTTTAAAGCGGTCGAGATCAATAAACATCACCGCGAAGGGCAAATTACTGCGCTCCGACATATTAATGGCTTTGTCTACAGTATGTTCAAGCAAGTTTCTGTTCGGCAAGCCCGTTAACGCGTCGGTATGCGCCATTTGTTTATTTCGTTTCTCGCTTTCAGCTAAGGCTTTCATCGCCTCTTCCCTGCTGGTAAGCCCCGATGACACAGCCCGAGAAATAAATGCAGCAAATAACAAAACCACTATTGATGACAAAATAATAATAGAGAGGGTAATGTTAGCCACGAAATTTACCGTTTTCTCGACGGGCATCTCAAAGTCAGAAGAGTTTGTTCTAAAATCCCTAAGCGATTTTACAATCTGGTCTTGTAATGTTTTTTGACTAACATTACCCGCTTTATAATCGGCCAGCGCAGCCAATGAACTATTAGCACTTTGAACGTCGCGAGTACAAATATCAATAACCGACTCTGTGCCAATAATTTTCATGATAAAACGCTCTGTATTACCAATCATCGACAAACAATCTAAAGGCTGCTCACGAATGTTGAGAATGGTTTGACGAATATCATCTAATTTCACAGGGTGCGCTTCTGAAAAAAGTTCTGCGGGCGCAGAAATTTGCTCGCTTAATTCAGACGTGTATTTGAAGTGCCTAACATTTAATTGATGAAAGAAATTACTGTGATTTAGGGTAAAAAAACACCAGACGAGAATTAGCGCAAAAACAAAAAATGTAAACGTTAAAACAGGTAACGCCTTCCTTATGCCACTGTTCTTCACATCCATTGTGCAGGTTGCTCTTTTAATATGTGCTCGCTGCAAGCAAGTCACTGTTACATGTATGTACGCTAGCGGCGAACGATTATTTTTCAGAGTTATACTATTGAATTTATAGCAGGTAATCGTGTTTAAGCAAACGTACAGTAAGTTTTAAAAATTTTGTCTTATAGCAAATATCTAATTCTAGTTACGTAGGGCATGCAAACAAAGACCAATACTTACTTTTACCTTTTCTTTTTAACCATCAGCCGGCAAATTTTTTCATTCCTATCCCACCCAAGTTCTTTCTAAAATCAGCAAGCATCTGATATATTTATTTTTTGACTACAAGGATGAACATATGACAATAAACGCAAGTGACAAAGAAAGCAGCAAGGACGATAGTGATGTCAATATAACTTCAAAAGAAACGCTTAAATTTTGGGATTCTGAAGACAAGATATTTTTGATAAAAGTATTTACCGCCGGGTTTGTATCGATATTACTTTCTAAGCTCTTATCTTACGTCCTTCCAAAAATATCAAGCCCAGAACTAGTAACCACAATTATTAGCTTATTCTTCAAAGAGGCTGGTGTTGCTTTAATGATTGCTGCCGCACTCGGCTATACAGTCGAGTCAATGACAAGAAAAAAACAAAATGAGGAATTTAAGGTATTTCAGCAGGAAGTTAGCAAAGATGTATTAAGTGCCGTATTTAAAAAAATTATTCCCGACCTGATTTTTAAAGAAGTTAAACGATCAGTATTAGATCAAGCGCTCATTAAACGTGATGCTTCAATGTCATATGAGCTTAGTGAAATTACTGATGAGTTAGCCGCCCAGCTAGGCCTCAGTGATTCTGAAAAAAATAAGATACTTGTTTGTGATGTAACTACTACTCATATACTTTATAACTTAAGTGATTTGGAAATTAAAAATCACCCCATCCGTTGTGGAGTATCATGTGATTTGGATCCACGGCTCCAAGAAGCCCTTGAAATACATGAAGCAACAATTGGTGACAATGAGCTTTCACATGATGAAATGAAAAAACTAATTTCCTATAGTAAAGGGCGAGGGGTCAAAGAATTTGAAACTACGGTCAACCTTCCATCAACTAAAGATGGTAAAGGTTTTAAGGTATCATTTTGCTCTAGAACTTTTAAGAAGTATGACGACACCGAGGTTTGGACAACGTTGACCCCCACAGAGTATATGGAGCTTGAAATTGGCTTTCCTCTAGGTATTGAGGTTGGAGCTAAATCAAATCACCCTGAAGATTTAGAAAGTGATCGACAGAACCCAAATGTTCGCAGAAAAAAATATAAACTAAATCACGGGGTATTCCCGTACCAAGGAATAACGTTTTGGTGGCACAAATCAAAACCAGAAAAACCTAAACAACCATTTGCATCCGCTGATGATAGGGAGTAAAATCTTGTCCCCCATTGAAGGGTTGAAATTAATCCTCAGAAGCGAACTTTCGTATAAAAAAGTTGTCTTAAATACACTGGTTTGCTATAGATATTAGGCTGACCAAGGAAAATCGGAGATTAATACATGTTAGTTACAACAAAAGATGTAGGTGTTTGGGATAACCCTGTTGGTGTTTGGGATAACCCTGTTGGTGTTTGGGATTAAGCCGTTAATAACAACACCCTAAGAATTTCTTTTAGCCCGTCTTATGACGGGCTTTCTTTTTTCATCTATTAACAACTTATTCTCTACTGATTCAAGCATAATATGAATCGACGTAGTCTATTGGATAGGCTTCGTAAGGACGAAGGAATAGCATTAAGGCTGTCAAAGAAACCCTTGCACTTAATCTAGATAAAAATGACCCTAGTAAGAATTATTGCTTACAAATATCTGTATCTACCAGCGTGTGGGTTCCATGATGCTTGAAGGCATAATAATGATAGCGAAGAAAAAAGCTTGTATAAAAGCAGTCAACAATGCATCGAATGAGAGTACATGGGGCTATTTGCGCTATCACTAGGATACAATAAGTAATCTGTATTGACGGATCGAATTCGAATAATCGTAAAGGCGTAATTAATACACTTTTACAAGCTCGAACTGCCAGTGAATTCCGATTTATTGAAGACAACGATGTCCCACCAGTTAAATTTCATGGCCAATATATGGTCTAACTCCCTCGTGTCAGCTGTTCTTCTGAAATCAGCTTCTTGCATATTACGTGGTTTTGCATAGCAAGCCAACTCATGGGCTTCCAGCATGTGCTTGACGCCTTTGCTAAAACCATCTCCGCCATAGACTACATACTTATCCATTTGCATCGACTGAGCATCATTCAAGGCATAAGGTATTTTCTCATCAGCTGTTCCGGTAACATTTTGCAGCTTACATTCCAAAGCAACTGCTACATTCTGCGCCTCATTCAAGACTAAAATATCTACCGTCCGCTTTTTGCCGATAATACTTTTGCCTACCGAAACCTCTTGATAAATCTTAATGCCTCGCCCAGAAAAGTTTTCATATATATAACCTGAAACCCAATCCCTATATTTCGTCCCTGAATCTATACTCATACAACCTCTTTAAGCGTAGTTTAGCTCTAAATTTTTCTGTTCAACTGCCTCTATTTTTGATATTTCCAATGTGGACTCTTCAAACTTCGCACTATTTTTAACATTAACACATTCACCAAGTACGGACAGTTTTTCGTTAGCTAGCTCGTGAGCATCTTTTGAAATATCAGAGCCCATGAAATTCCTTTTAAGCTCAAGCGCCGCTACACCCGCGCTTCCTGAGCCAAAAAACGGGTCAACAACTAAGTCCCCCTCTACAGTGCTCTGCTCTACCAATGTTTTTATCAGTTCCGATGGTTTCTCAGTGGGGTATCCGTTCCTTATACGCGCACAGCTCAAAACATCTGGTATACCAAGGTTATTTAGCTTCCTTTTACCTTTTTCAAAGAAAAGAATAAATTCGTAGCGGGCACGATAATGATAACCCATACCAATTTTCTCTTTGTCCCACACCAATGGTTTCCAGAACTTAAACCCCAATCTCTCAGCTATAGGCTTTACATAGAACATTGTTTCTTGGTCACAAAAGAGATAGAAGTGCGAGTTCTTTTTAAGTACACGGAAAACTTCTATAAATAAGTCTTCAAATCTTTCGTTGGGGAAAATTTCAAACCACTTATTTGACGACCCTTTGCTTACTTTCAATCGAGTCGTAGTTCCTTTAGACCTATGTTTTTCCAAAGACTCGTAAGGAGGGTCTGTAATAAATAAATCTACGGACTCTGAGGGCAACGATTTAAGCCATTCCACGGCATCCAGATTAATTAATTCATAAGTATTCATTTGCGCACCAACTGATTTTTTTCACAGTATTGTATATATAGACAGTTATTTCAACACTACTGCCCAAAACTTAATAAAAAAAGGCGCTGAGTCTAAACCCAACGCCTTCCTTAAAGCTTCTTTTCGTCCTACATCACTGTCTACATTTGCGTATACTTAACTGTATACATTAAACATAAACCCTTGATTTAAAAGGACTATAAGAGGCAGCAATTGATTACATCATGCCGCCCATTCCGCCCATACCGCCCATATCAGGCATTGCAGGCGCTGCTTCGTCTTGAGGTATATCTGCAATCATGGCTTCAGTTGTGATCATAAGTGAAGCG
Organism: uncultured Alteromonas sp.; assembly: GCF_963976965.1. Taxonomy (NCBI): domain Bacteria; kingdom Pseudomonadati; phylum Pseudomonadota; class Gammaproteobacteria; order Alteromonadales; family Alteromonadaceae; genus Alteromonas; species uncultured Alteromonas sp. The sequence goes on along the minus strand of NZ_CAXBMP010000004.1, from coordinate 148,913 downwards.
ATTGATGCTGCGAACTGTAGTGCAGAGCGTGTTACTTTAGTTGGGTCAAGAATACCCATCTCTAGCATGTCGCCGTACGTGTCGTTGCCCGCATTATAACCATAGTTTCCGTCGCCATTTTTCACTTCGTTAACTACCACAGATGCTTCTGCACCGGCGTTGCTAGCGATTTGACGTAAAGGCGCTTCCATTGCACGTAGTGCAAGCTTAATACCTACAGTTTGGTCTTCGTTTTCGCCAGTTAGGCTAGCAAGCTTAGCTGCTGCACGAACTAGCGCAACACCACCACCAGGTACTACACCTTCTTCAACCGCGGCGCGAGTTGCATGAAGTGCATCTTCAACGCGGTCTTTCTTCTCTTTCATTTCTACTTCGGTAGCTGCACCAACTTTAATTACTGCAACACCGCCAGAAAGCTTAGCTAAACGCTCTTGAAGCTTTTCTTTGTCGTAGTCTGAAGAAGAATCTTCAATTTGACCTTTAATTTGAGCACAACGGCCTTCAATCGCTTCTTCATCGCCGTTACCATCAACAATAGTAGTATTGTCTTTGTTGATAACAACGCGCTTAGCAGTACCAAGGTCTTCTAGCTCTACTTTTTCAAGGTCTAGACCAATCTCTTCAGAGATAACCGTACCACCAGTAAGCATAGCGATGTCTTGAAGCATTGCTTTACGACGGTCACCAAAGCCAGGTGCTTTAACAGCAGCAACTTTAACAATACCGCGCATGTTGTTAACTACTAGTGTAGCTAGGGCTTCGCCTTCAACATCTTCAGCAATGATCATCAGTGGCTTACCTGCTTTTGCTACGCCTTCAAGGGTAGGAAGCAACTCACGGATGTTAGAAATTTTCTTATCAACCAATAGGATGAAAGGGCTGTCTAGTTCAACAGTGCCGTTTTCTTGGTTGTTAATGAAGTAAGGAGATAGGTAACCGCGGTCGAACTGCATACCTTCAACAACGTCAAGTTCGTTTTGAAGTGCTTGACCTTCTTCAACGGTAATTACGCCTTCTTTACCTACTTTTTCCATTGCTTGAGCAATGATGTCGCCCACTTCTGAATCAGAGTTTGCAGAGATAGTACCAACCTGAGCAATTGACTTGCTGTCAGCACAATCAGTAGATAGGGCTTTAAGCTCTTCAACCGCAGCAATAACTGCTTTGTCGATACCGCGCTTAAGATCCATTGGGTTCATGCCTGCAGCAACAGACTTGTGACCTTCAGTTACGATAGCTTGTGCAAGCACGGTAGCGGTAGTAGTACCGTCACCCGCTTCATCATTCGCTTTAGACGCAACTTCTTTAACCATCTGTGCGCCCATATTCTCAAACTTGTCTTCAAGTTCGATTTCTTTCGCTACAGATACACCATCTTTAGTGATGGTAGGAGCGCCGAAAGACTTATCTAGTACTACGTTACGGCCTTTAGGACCTAGTGTAACTTTCACTGCGTTTGCTAGCGTGTTTACGCCTTTAAGCATTTTTGTACGAGCGTCGTTACCAAAACGTACTTCTTTAGCTGCCATGATTAAATTCCTCTCTTAATTCGTTTAACGTTAGTTGTCATTACTCAACAATCGCAAGAATGTCGCTTTCGCTTAGGATCAGAACTTCTTCACCATCCAGCTTTTCAGTTTTAACGCCGTAGCCTTCGCTAAAAATAACGGTGTCGCCAACTTTAACGTCTAGCGCTTTAACATCGCCATTTTCTAGGATGCGGCCGTTACCTACAGCGATAATCTCGCCACGTGTAGATTTTTCTGCTGCTGAACCAGTCAGAACGATACCGCCTGCAGATTTGCTTTCTTGCTCTGCGCGTTTAAGGATTACGCGGTCGTGTAAAGGACGAATTGCCATTTTCAAGTCTCCTGAAAATTTCACTATTCAAGTTAATGATTGTCGACACACAATTATTTGTATGTCGTATGCTTGGGTTGCTCGTTACCGAGCAGTTAAAATCGTGTCTGCGAGGATAAATGGGGGAGTAGCCATGCAAGTTCAAGGGTTTTTGAGCAAAAAAATGTAAAAAAATTGATTTTAATGCTCAAAGCTTACACTTAAGGCCTAAAGCACACATTACTTAAGGCGTTTGTCTGGGTCATTTTGGGTTTTGTCTGAAAATTCACCTTCAAACACATCGCCGTTATCTGAGCTGCCCGGTTGACCAGACTGTTGCTGATTAAATGGGTTTTCAAACGGGTTATACTGGGCACCGCCAGCTTGTTGATTAAAGCCGCCCGCTTGAGTCACTACCCGCAGTTTCATATGTTTACTTAGCTGCGAAGCAATAAGGTGGCGAGAACCTGGCAAGGCAAACATAAAGCCAAGAACGTCAGTGATTAGGCCTGGGGTAACCAATAAAATACCTGCAACTACCAGCATTAGGCCTTCTACCATCTCTTTACCTGGCAGTTCGTTGCGCTGCATTTTGGCCTGTGCGGTTTGTAATGTTGCTATACCTTCGCGCTTAACAAAATAAGCACCAATGAATGCGGTTAATATCACTAGCCCAATAGTATTCCAGCCACCAATTATCCCGCCCACCTGAACTAATAGGGCAATCTCTACTATGGGTAATATGGCAAACAATAAAAATAAAAACCGCACAACATTTCCTCTTTCATCTAGTCATAGAATAGTATTGGGGTAAAGACCATAATAACAAGCGAAGGTGCAACGCTTTGCGTTAAGTGGCAAACTCAAGCGACCGACGGTAGCTGTGTTAAACTGGGTTTGTGAAAGAATAGCGTATACATCTCGGTCTTACTTTTTATAGGCCAATAGCTTTAGGATAAAGAAAGTCGTTATATGAAGTACATCACCCGTTTATTTTCTTTTGTCGCATGTTGTCTATTTTTAGCATCGCTTGCGCTGCCTGGCTATTCGCAAACTAATACACAAATTACGGCACAAACTTCGCCTCAAACCTCCGCTCCGCCTTCAAATCAGAGCCTGGGTGGGTTCGACGATGTGTTCAGCAACCAAGAAGAATTCTTAAAAGTAGACCAAGCCTTTGTATTCGACTTCAATCAGGCAGACGACACCTTAAGCCTTTCCTTTACCATTGCCGATGGCTATTACCTTTATAAAAAGCAATTCAAGTTAGTGGCTAAGCAAGCCGCCATTGGGGAACCTCATTATCCCAAAGGCGTGATCATTGAAGATGAATACTTTGGCGAATCGGAAGTATTTTATGATGAAGTCACGATAACGGTTCCTATTACACAAGCCACCAACGACGGTATAGTAAAAATACGCTACCAAGGCTGCGCCGATGCGGGCCTTTGTTACGCACCGAATATTAAAACCGTCTATTTGAATGCCCTTGCCAGCAACGCTAACGCCAGCGTCTTGAGCAACAGCGCTGATCCCATGTCGACAGATGAACAGAGTCTCTCGCAAACGAACCCGAGTAGCTCTCAAGCGTCTCAATATTCTCTGGCCGATAAGCTCATTAACAAAGAAAACCTAGCCCTCACCTTGGTGCTATTCTTTGCATTAGGCATAGGCCTTGCTTTTACCCCCTGCGTGTTCCCTATGTACCCCATTGTGTCGGGTATTGTGATTGGCCAAGGTAAACAGGCAAAAGCCAGCAACGCATTTTGGCTCACGTTTACCTACGTACAAGGCATGGCCATTACCTATTCTATATTAGGCTTAATTGTGGCGTCGGCGGGTATGCAGTTTCAGGCTGCACTTCAACATCCGCTCATTCTAGGCATTTTTATTGGCATTTTTGTTCTGCTGGCGTTAGCCATGTTTGGCCGATACGAGCTTCAACTTCCTGCAAAATGGCAAACCCGCTTAACTAATTTAAGTAACAACCAAACGCCTGGCAGCATGGCGGGTGTATTCGCTATGGGTGCGTTATCGGGGCTAATTGCCTCGCCATGCACTACGGCGCCATTAACCGGCATTTTATTGTTTATTGCACAAAGCGGCGACTTAACCCTTGGCTTCATTTCGCTTTATGTGTTGAGTATTGGCATGGGTGTTCCTCTTGTTATATTTGGGATCACAGGTTCTAAATTGCTACCAAGAGCGGGTCAATGGATGAACGTGGTAAAAGTATCGTTTGGATTTATGATGCTGTCGGTGGCCATTGTTTTTGTAGAACGTTTATGGCCAAAAGCATGGCCTGACGATTACATTAACCTGCTGTGGGCAGCCCTTGGTTTAGGGGCATTCGGCTATTATTTTGTGGTCAACGAAGCGAGTAAAAAGGGCATTGCGAAATACGTGCGAACGTTAGTTATTGCGGCAGGCTTGTTCGCCAGTGCGCTACTCGCCTATAACACCCTGACTTCATCTGAAGACACTGCCATACAGCACAGCCAGCTTGCTCATCCAACGTTTATTGTTGTTGAAAACTTAGATGATTTACGCCAACAAATTGCGGCAGCTAATTCACAAGGCAAAACGGTGATGGTGGATTTGTACGCCGATTGGTGTGTGGCCTGTAAAGAGTTTGAAAAATACACATTCCCTGATCCTAATGTCATTAATGCGCTTAATAATACCGTGTGGATGCAGATAGATTTAACCGATACCTCTGCCACCAACACAGCCTTTCAAGAAGCGTTTTCTATTCTTGGGCTGCCGACCATTTTATTTTTCGATGAAAGCGGTAATGAACTAACGCAGTCTCGGGTAACCGGGTTTATGAAAGCGCCGGCCTTTGCTGAACACGTTGAGAATACGTTTTAACGTTATGACGGGTGAGTGACTACACTTCACCGTAATTCAAGGGTGAGCTATGCCCCTAATGTTTCAGTTTTCCCTCACACTTTTTTTTGTTTTTACCTTGTGTGCGCCACTAAAAACGCTAATGGCGCAAGAGGTCGTAAACCAAAACCCGTCTACCCAAGCGCCCAGTTGCTACGATGCCAATCGATTTTGTATCAGCATTTCAGCGCCCACGAATGGGAAGTATGAAGTCTATGCTCAGCGAAAGGTGCCACTGCCCCTTGTGCTTACTCTTTCGGCAAGTGGGCTTACGTCTACTTTACCAACCAGTGGGCTTACGCCCGGGTCGACATCCAGCGTATTTTTTAAACGACGATGACCCTATTTTAATGGGGGTAGTAAAAAGCCCGCGACGGTTTTGGCACTCAATGAAAGTAAGCTGGACTTCAGGAGTGCTGAATGCTGTGCACAATGATGAAGTGATTTATTTGCCGCCGCTGCGCCCAGCTAGTAATTACCCCGTAGTACAAGGTTTTGGTGGGGGCTGTTATGCATTAGATTTTGCGGCGCCGGTTGGCACTCCCGTGTTCGCCGCTCGCGATGGTGTGGTAATAGATACGAAAGATGATGGCCAATTAGGCGGCGCTTCTAAACGGTTTGCTAAGCACGCGAATTTTGTCGCTATTTTGCATGACGATGGCACCACAGGCGAATATTATCATTTGAAATATAAAGGTGTGGTGGTAACAAGAGAGCAAAAGGTGAAAGCTGGAGAGCTCATTGGTTATTCTGGTAATACAGGGTTTTCATCACTACCCCATTTGCACTTCGCCGTGTATACAGCCAAGTACGAAGGAAAGTACATGTCGGTGCCATTTGCGTTAAAAAATGAGCCGAATTGAACTCCACTAGTTACATAAGCAGCACATAAAAGTCACATTAGCATTACATGATCACTTTCTTATACACCGCCACACACCTGTGATAACGCATAGACCGGGAAGAGAACTTTGCGTCGAAAACACCTGATTAGACCAGTATTTTGCTGCGAAATCTTTCACTACCTCTATAATCAACGTCTAAATGAATAAACAACCGGATTAATTGTCTTTTTTTCGTGCAACTGTCATAAAATTTTGCTGAAATAGCAAATACACTGACTTTTTACCGAAGATAGCAGCAAATTTAATGAATATTTTGTTACTGAACGGCCCTAACCTAAATATGTTAGGACAACGTGAACCCGATAAGTATGGCACACAAACGTTACAGGACATCGTTGATGATCTGAGCGCGCAGGCAAAATCGTCTGATGCCACCCTTACCCATTTTCAGTCGAACGCAGAATATGCGCTTATCGACCGTATTCATCAGTCTATGGGCAATATCGACGCAATCATCATTAACCCCGCTGCTTTCACACATACAAGCGTTGCACTTCGCGATGCATTGTTAAGTGTCAATATCCCGTTTATTGAAGTACACCTGTCGAATGTTCATGCCCGTGAATCATTTCGACATCACTCATATTTCTCAGATGTTGCGGCAGGCGTCATTGTTGGCCTTGGTACCATTGGTTATTCACTAGCCCTGACCGCCGCCATCAATTTACCGCAATCAAAAAATTAACGTAGAGACTGAACATGGATATTAGAAAAATCAAAAAACTCATCGAATTAGTGGAAGAGTCTGGCATTGCCGAACTTGAGATCACTGAAGGCGAAGAGTCTGTTCGAATTCATCGCGGCCCAACTGGCGTTCAAGCGCCAATAAACTATAGCTTTGCTGCACCAGCTCATGCAGCACCAGCTCCGGCTCCAGCAGCACCCGTTGCGGCGGCTGAACCTGCTCAAGCAGCGGCACCTGCAGCGCCAGAAGGCCATGTGGTTAAATCACCAATGGTTGGTACTTTCTATCGCGCATCTTCACCTACAGCAAAACCGTTTGCTGAAGTGGGTCAAACGGTAAATGCTGGCGACACACTTTGTATTATTGAAGCAATGAAGATGATGAACCAAATTGAATCAGACAAATCTGGTGTGGTTAAGGCAATACTGGTAGATAACCAAGACCCAGTAGAGTTTGATCAACCCATGTTCATCATTGAATAAGCAGGCTTCGTACTATGCTAGATAAAGTACTCATTGCAAACCGTGGTGAAATTGCCCTTCGTATTTTGCGTGCCTGTAAAGAACTTGGCATCAAAACCGTTGCGGTACACTCCACGGCAGACAAAAACTTAAAGCACGTGTTGCTAGCAGACGAGTCGATTTGTATCGGTAAAGCCTCAGCAACCGAAAGCTACTTGAATATTCCTCGCATTATTGCAGCGGCGGAAGTCACTAATTCTATTGCTATTCACCCAGGGTACGGCTTTTTAGCAGAAAACGCCGACTTTGCTGAAGCAGTTGAAAAGAGTGGCTTTATCTTCATTGGCCCAACGGCAGACACCATTAACCTGATGGGTGATAAAGTGTCAGCAATTAGTGCTATGAAGAAAGCTGGCGTTCCATGTGTACCTGGCTCAGATGGCCCGCTTACTGGCGACAATGATAAGAATAAAACCATTGCTAAACGCATTGGCTATCCAATTATTGTTAAAGCAGCTGGCGGCGGCGGTGGTCGTGGTATGCGTGTGGTTCGCAGTGAAGCGGAACTTATTAGTGCTATTGAAACTACGCAAGCTGAAGCGGGCGCGGCTTTTGGTAACGCCACCGTGTACATGGAGAAATTCTTAGAAAATCCACGTCACGTGGAAATTCAAATTTTAGCCGATGGCCAAGGCAATGCTATTCACTTAGGTGAGCGTGACTGTTCTATGCAGCGCCGCCACCAAAAAGTGGTAGAAGAAGCACCAGCACCTGGTATTTCTGAGCAAATGCGTAACAAGATTGGCGATCGTTGTCGTCGTGCTTGTGTCGAAATTGGTTATCGCGGCGCAGGTACGTTCGAGTTCTTATACGAAAACGGCGAGTTCTATTTCATTGAAATGAATACCCGTATTCAGGTTGAACACCCAGTATCTGAAATGATTACCGGCGTTGACCTAATTAAAGAACAACTGCGTATTGCAGCCGGTCAGCCTCTGTCTATCGACCAATCGCAAATTCAAATTCGTGGCCATGCTATTGAATGTCGAATTAACGCAGAAGATCCTAAAACCTTTATCCCAAGCCCAGGTACGATTGATATTTTCCACTCGCCGGGCGGTTTAGGTATTCGTTGGGAATCTCATATTTATGCTGGCTACACGGTACCGCCTTTCTACGATTCCATGATTGGTAAGTTGATTACCTTTGGTGAAAGTCGTGACGAAGCCATTGCCAGAATGCGTCATGCGTTAGATGAGCTAGTTATCGAGGGAATTAAAACCAATATTCCTCTACAACGCTCTATTATGGCTGATGAAAACTTCTTTGCCGGTGGTACCAATATTCACTACCTTGAGAAGAAACTAGGCATAGCCTAACAGCATCAAAATTCAGTGCCGTGTTTTCCACGGCACTGCTTTTATCTCCTTTTTTTACTTCTGGTACACCCCTTCTTTTTCTACAACATATTTCCAAACGACTTAAATTACTCGCGCCTATCAGTATCATTTTGCTATGCGCTCTACTGCCCATGCTTAAGCAATTACTAGCTCATATAGTTCATTCTGTTTTTACGATTAGGACAATCAAGTTTTAAGGTTTTTCAAATGAACGGGGCGGGCATATACTTAACTCAGTTTCCTAGCCCTCCCTGCTATTGAAACTTTAGTTGTGTTTTATGTGTTTACCCTCATTGGAGTCCACCTCCAGTTTTTAGCCGGTGTCATTCACCGGCTTTTTTTTTCAGTTTTTTCCATCACAAATAGTTACCCTAGTCGCACTTTTTTTCGTATAAGCTGGTTAGGCTTAATTAACTTATTGATGAATTGGACTCGACTGAAATGAAAAGGGTAGATAACGCAGCTGTATTTGTTGTTCTCTTATTTTCCGTATGCGCCAATGCCTTTGCCGAGCGCTTAAGCTTTTCACAGAAGCTTGACATGCAATTTCGTTTTGACGAACGCTCAGACCGAGATCATAGAAATCAGTATAGAGTGCGATATTACCCTTCTGTTTCCCTGTCCTCTGACGATGCGTGGTCGTTAAATAGTTTTGTGGTTACCGGAGAATCTTTTGCATCAAGCCATAATACCTTTGATAGTGATACGTCAGATTACCTTTACGCTAGGCGTTTATATTTACGCTATGAATTTTCTGATGGAAAAATGGAGGCGGGGATCATCCCCACCTATAAGGGCCGAGTTTCTTCGTCAGGGCTATCTAAAGATGGATGGATTAAAGGCATGCGCAGTGTTTATGCCTTGCAAGAGGACAGCGAAATAGAATTGGTTATTGGCGAACTTGACGATACCAACGCCAACAGCGCATTTGATAGTTTCCACCAACTCAATTATGTTGAATTAGAATACTCGGCAAAAATGGGGCAAACCCATAGCTACGAAGTGAGTATCGAGCGTATGACTGACAACAACTTTATTCGGGGTGAATATCGCTTTCAATACACGCCATCCCAAACGTTGTTCATTGAAACTATTCAGCAGCTGTCATCTTCAAGCTCAAAGTTTGTTATTGGCCTGAGCGGAAGAACGAGCGTGGGAAATTACCCTTTGTCTTATTTTTCTCACTATTCTTATGTAAGTGAAGGCTTTGGCCCTAGGGGTGAGCTGACTGAAGATTTTTTGGGGACGGGTCATGGCGCTTCAGCTGAAATAAGCGGAGATATTACTCTTATTGATGACACAGAGTGGTTTATACGTGCCGATGTGGTAGACAGCGTTAGTCGGTTGCTTGCAGGTATAAAGGTGTCATTTGAGCAATAAAAAAGGCCCATCAAAATGATGGGCCAAACAGCAAGAACGCGTACGCACTTTGACAGTGCACTTTTTAATACGGTGGTTCCCCACGCGAAAGTTCAGCGCTGAATGGTTACGTTTATTTAATGATTACAACTGCTTGTGCGTACTGCCATTTACTAAAAAAACTGAGTGAAGTATGGTAGTGTCTACTAACTCAAACGCTAAGAAATAAAAGTTTTTCAATCTTTACCGCTAAGGTAAAAAGGTTTACAAGGTGCCCAAACGTTACGAAGAACTAAAATCTCAACTCCCTGTTTCACGCCTGTCTATCGACGTATTGCTTGCCTTGCGTGTGCTTTACGACAAGCCTGAAAACGACGTGGAGTTACACCAACAAATCACTGAGCTTTCTCGCGAGCCCAGCAAGCTAGAACGAGAATACCGCTCTGAGTGGGAAGCCTATGTTCTGCGTGAACTGGTATTAGATTTAAAGCAGAACACCCAACGTAGCCCTGCTATTTTTATCGACTCGGTGTTAAGTCGCATTGAAAGCCTTAAAGAAAGCTGCCCTTACTATAAAGCCTATAAACAACAAATTTCACAAGCTACGCCTGCAGATGACAGCACTACCCAGTTATTCCCCACGCCTTGGCGCCAGCAACTTATGATGCTGCTACTGCCTGTCACTACCGTGAAGCCATTGAAACCTACAGAATAGCCAGCACAATAGAAGGTTACTTATTCGCACTCTGAGGTTTATATTGAGACGGGCAGTACCCTCTTTCTACGCCTGCTGGGCGTAACGTTTTGTGTTTGGTTTTACGCCCTGACACCCTTGCACGCCAATTTTTGAAAGTTTTGTGCTTTAAATTCTGGCGCATCAGATTAATAACCTCTTTCTCAGGTAAGCCATACAAGTCTTCGATTGCCTCAAAAGGGGTTCTATCTTCCCACGCCATTTCAATGACGCGAGATTGTTCAACCTCAGTGAGATGCCCTTCAGTATGGCGCTCTAAGGGATAGAGCTCTGATGGATAATCTTTTGACGAGGGCTCTTTTGAGACATGCTCTTTTGAAGAATGCTCTTTTGAAATACGGCCTTTTTCAAAGTGACGCTCTTTTGTGTACTGCTCTTGTGTAAGTTGCTCTTCGGTATCTCGCATAGTTCCGGCTCTTGTTATTTAACACTACTATTACGCCAATTTAGAAAAAATGTTCACCTTCTCTAGCCTTACCTAACCTTACATTTATTTAATTGTTTCAGCCGACATCGTTAGAATGATATCAAGTAGTGCAGCGGCCGCTTTTGCATCAGAGAGCGCACGGTGATGCTGCTCCATTTTAATGTCGAAATGCCGAGTGAGGTTAGCCAATGAATATGAGGGTAGCCCAGGGTTTACCTTGCGCATTTCTCTCACCGTACACAGCTTGGGTCGTTTAAAAGGAAGCTCTAATCGTGCAAATTCCTGTTTAATGAAGCCATAATCGAAGTTAACGTTATGGGCCACAAATACCGCGTCGTCGGTAAAGCTAGCAATACGTTCAGCCACCTCAACAAATAATGGCGCATCAACCACCATATCATCAGAAATACCAGTAAGACGTGTGATGGTAGCCGGAATTCGTCGCTGGGGGTTAATTAGAGTTTGATAGGTATCGACCACCTCGCCCGCAACAATTTTCACCATGCCAATTTCAGTAATTCGATTGTAGCTGTTGTTGCCCCCAGTGGTTTCAATATCAACCACAACATACGGCTGATTAGGGTCGCGATGCCAATTTACCGTAGTAACGGCAACCTCAAACCCTGCACGTTGCAACCTCTGAATAGACACCAACTGATTGCGTCTTAACTGATCGCCTGGCGCTTTCACTTCTTCAAAGCGTAACTTTTCATCAAAAATCATGATGTCAGGGAAGCCGTCGCTTAACGAGGCAAAATCTTCGCTCATCATTCGAAGCAGGTTAACAATGGCGCTAAGCTCGCCGTGTTTGATTAGGGCATCGATAGGTTCAAGCAAATGGCTGCTCCACATGAATAAGCTATTCACCTTGCCATAGTGGGCTGTCGCCATTTTATGCACGTGGTGGCGAAACTTATCTTTGCTATTTAACCTTTCAAATAAGGCTTCAATACTGCTGCCAAAACGCGCGTAGAAGTTGTTTTGCTTAAGCGATAGAGGCCGTCTATCAAACTCAGTGACCAGGGTATCTTCTTCATATAGCTGTGCCCAAAAGGTTAGCCCAAACAAGCTGCGCCATAATCTGTTCTCGGTGCGCCAACCGGCAATACCTAAGCGTTTATAATGGGCTAACACGCCACGCTCTACCTGTTGATTTTGGCTAACATCAATATCAATAGTGCGGCTTGCATTTCTTAACATATCGGTTACCGCACTGGTGCGCTTTTTGTGGTATTTCCTCGCATAGAAATCTTCAGCAAAGGCCAGCAGCGTATCGGAAGGTGGTGAGTCGATAATGTGTTCTAGTACTTCTTTAACACTATCGGTGTTGCCATCTTTATAGCTTTCTCTTATCCATTTCTCTTTCGCTTTGTCGCTTTGGGCTTGGTATAGCAAAAGAAGGGCCTGCTCTCGGTGCTCGCCTAGTAATTTTAACGCTAGTGCATAAAGAAACTGATCACGATAAAACATGGCTGATACGCCATCGCTATTGGGGAACGTCTCATGGGCTAATGCATTTGCTTGCGCTAAAGAAAGAAAAGGGAGCTTTTCTAAATGGCTGGCATAAAACCAGGCTGCTTCAGCATCTGCTTTACTGTCGAAACGGGTAATATCTGATACCGAATCGCCGCGTGTACGCATAACGCCTAAGTCGCGCATAGAAAATTGATTCAGCCTGCCTTTGGTATTGCCAAAATAAAGGAATAATAAAAATTTTAGCGGTGCATCAAACAAACACACTAAGTAAGTATGCTCATTTAGCCCTTCAGGCCAGCCATGCTGATTAATGCAGGCTTCTAAGCGCGATACAAGCACGGGCTTGGTCAATGATGCCAAACCTTGAGTGGCACCGTATTCACTTAACAACCTTAAAATAGCGTCTTTAGTCAGTACGCCTGCAATATCTTGCAGCGAAGCGTGGTGCAAATCGCCGAACCACTTAGCTTCAATCAGCTCGTCAATTTGCTGTTGAGGGTTAGCTATTTCTGCATAAGAAAACTGCGACCTGTCAATTACCGCATATTTACGATTAGCCGCACGCACAATGATGCATTGTTTGTCAGCATCTAGCTGGTTAAAGCTTTCTATAAAACCATGAGCGTCATCACTTAACAACGCAGCATTCGCCCCTTTAAAGAACGCTAAGAACTCAAAAAAGTGGGCTAAGTAATATCGTGGTGGCAAATCTTTTCGCATTATAAAACCAAACTATTGCATACACTAATTAGTGTATATTTATACAGCCCTATTATTCAACCTTTTCCCTTTTTATTTCATGCGTAGGTGCACAGGCGCTTGCGTAGTAGCTTGTAAAGTCATTCTGGCTTAATTGGCAGTCAATCCAGTTTTCTACTTTACTCGTAATAACTATCACAACGTAATTCACATACGAGGAAATCATGAGCTTAACGCGATCGATGGCGTTCTCTTGCCCATATTGCATGGCAGCCAATGATGTAGAAATTGATGAGGTTAATGATGTGGGTCAGGTGCAGGTACTTGATTGCCAAGTATGTTGCCAACCTATAGAACTTGGCGTCTATCAACAAGGCGAAGACTTAAATATTATTGCGGAGCAGGAAAATGGCTGATAGTGGTACCCATTTTTCGTTGCAGGATATCAATGCTTTGCCGCAACGATATCGCGCCAACTTTGTGAATAGTCTATCTGGCTTTAAATCTTCCTCACTGTTAGGCACCACCGATGGCCGAGTTAACAACTTAGCTATTATTAGTTCTGTGGTTCATGTAGGGGCTAACCCACCATTGCTGGGCATTATTATGCGCCCACACACTGCACAGCGAGATTCTCTGACTAATATTAAGCAGCAAGGTATGTTCACTTTAAATCATGTTCATACAAGTTGGACTGACAAAGCACATCAAACATCTGCGCGGTATGATAATGGTGTGAGTGAGTTCGATGAGGTTGGACTAACGCCTTGGTTTAGCCAGAACTTCAGCGCGCCTTATGTTAAAGAAAGCGCGATAAAGATGGGGCTTAAAGTAGAACAGCATTTTACGTTGTGTAATCAAACGGAAATGATTATAGGTGAAATCCAAGAGGTCTTTATTGCGGGCAGCAGCACTACAGGAGATGACATTGCAAAAAGTGCTATTGCCGAAGATGGGTATATAGATCTTGAATCACTACAAACCTCATGTATCTCGGGTCTGGACACTTATCATAGTACGCAAAAGATAGCCCAATATGCTTACGCAAAACCCGATGTGCCTTTAACACAGGCGAGCGTAACTAAAAAATAATTCATGTTTTGCCAGTGGCGCGCAAACTAATGTTGCGTTGATGCTATAGGACATTGATTTTGCTAGCTGTTCAGGTGAAACTCGTTAATCTAGATCAACAAATATTTATTGCTTTGTGTTAGATCCAAACGCCACGGGTTATAGTATAATTATTAACATTCAAAACCTGCCTTGCGGCAGGTTTTTGCGTTTTAGGCGCTGAGTAAAAAAGAATCATTATCGTTATTATCTCAATTGGAGAGAATTATGAAGTCTGTAAACCGTCGTGACTTTCTGAAATTGTCAGGTACATCTTTGATAGGCCTAACGTTAGGAAGCGTTGCGTTACGTGCGAATGCGCAAGAACAACTACAAGCAGATGATCCAAGCGCGAAAGCATTAAACTACACTGCGGCGTCTACTGTAGACGGTGCTAAATGTAACAACTGCATGTACATTCAAGGTGCCGACGGCGAACAACACCGCCCTTGCGCCATCTTCCCTAACAAATTGGTTAACGCCAATGGTTGGTGTAGTGCATGGGTTAAACGCCCAGGCTAGTAACTCGAATTATCAAAAAAGCCCCAGTCTCGCTCACGTGTGCTGGGGCTTTTTTATGCATTTGAGATAAGGGTCTATAACGAGTTACAGCCCCTTCACAGCGTCTAACAATGCGGGGTTATGTAGTCGGCTCGGTAACAAACCAGGCTTTATATAGGCCCCATGCTTTGCTTGAAATATACTGCCAATGCGTAGCACTTTTTCATCGTCCCATTGCTTGCCAATAAAGCTAATTCCCACCGGAAGGTTTTTCACTTCTCCTGCCGGTACAGTAAGATGCGGATAACCTGCAATGGCCGCTAAATACCCAATTCCAATAAACCCCATTGGGGAATGATCGCCATACACGCCATCAATCAGAAAAGCCGGGCTATTTGAGGGTGCCACAAGTACATCAACTTTATGTTGTGCCATTAGGGCATCAATACCCTTGTCTCTCGCAGTTTCTCTTACCAAGGCTAGAGCCGAAGCGTATTCTGGGCTATTAATGTCATCTGTATTCACTGCTTTTTCGAATATATCTTGATTAAAGAGCGCAAGTTCTCGAGAGCTTGCTTGATTGTAAGTAATAAGTTCCGACAAACTGCGCACAGGAATGTCCGCTGGACTGCCTTCTAAGTATTCGTTTAATGTGTAATGAAACTCGCTAAGTAACACTTGATAAGAGTCGGCCCAAAAACTTTCAGGTTGTTTGAAGTCGCTAATTTCCACCAGCTCAGCGCCTGCGGCAGTTAGGCTATTTAAGGCTTTTTCATAAGTAGAAAGCACATGAGGGTTATCCCCTTGACGGTAACGCACAACGCCTACGCGCACGCCTTTTAAATCGGTCGCCAACATACTTTGCTGCGGTGCATTAAGCATGTGTTTGCTAGCCTCTAGCGTTGCGCTATCTTTTGTATCTACACCTGCCATGATTGATGCCATTAACCATGCATCGTTAACGTTTGCGGTCATAGGACCTGCGGTATCTTGGGTATATGAGATAGGGACAATGTGCGTACGAGATAACAGCCCAACTGTGGGTTTAAATCCTACAATACCGTTCATTGAAGAAGGACAAATAATAGAACCATTGGTTTCAGTGCCCACGGCTAACGACGCTAAACGCAATGCCATAGCAGCACCTGAACCCGACGAAGAACCACAAGCACTACGAGATAACATATGCGGGTTTCGGGTTAACCCACCTACGGCGCTCCAACCACTAATAGAAGATTCAGACCGAAAGTTAGCCCATTCAGAGAGGTTAGTTTTACCTAACACAATGGCGCCCGCGGCTTTAAGGCGAGCTACAATGGGGGCATCTCGCTTTGTGTCATTATCAACAAGTGCCATCGCGCCTGCGGTAGTAGGTAGCTCACTGGTTTCAATATTGTCTTTCAGTAACACTGGAATACCAAACAGCGGCCCTTTACGCATTCTATTTTTACGTGCTAAATCAGCCGCTCTGGCTTCTTCAATGGCATTGGGGTTAAGTGCCAAAATACTATTTACATCACCATCAAGCTTTTCGATTCTAGCGAGATAGCCTTTTACTAACGCCTCGGATGACAACTCACCTGCTGCTATAGCCTGCGCTTGTTCTAGTGCAGATTTATCTAACCAAGCCTCAACAGCTACTGAAAAAGCCCTGTCGTCTGAACGCTCAACAGATGCATTTTTTGTGTTCGGCTTAGATGGTGCACACGCGGTGCAAAGTAAAATAACGGCAGCGTAAAGTAGCGTAGCCTTCATGTGGTTTGTCCCCAAGTTTCTAAGATATCTACATTTTAGTTTTAAATATCTTAGTAGTGGATTGAAACGATTATACATACGAATGCTAGCATATGACGAATACAAAATACTGTGGTAACTATTGACATTGGAATGAGCCTACCCTAAGTTTCTTTCCAGAAATAGACAAGGAAGTGGGCTAGCCGCTCACGGCCAGAGGGCCCTCAGGCCCGCCCCTGGTAGGAAGAATTTCCGCTCTGATTACCAATGAAAGAGGGCAAAGAGAGTGGCTGTACCTTTTACAGCGATTCGGTGAGTCACGGCTTATAAAAGCTATCAAAGATCTGCCAGGTAACAGGAAACCCTATCCCTTAAAGTAGCCCGAGTTCTTGGGGTTCAGCTCCCAAAGCCCTGTGATCTCCCCAACCTTAAGGCAAACCTCAGAGCCGATAGAGAGGTGCGATTAGGTCTTCGATCTATTCGGGGCCTGTTGGCGTCTCTTGGGAATATTCAAAACCAGAAAAGTGATGAGGCGAAATAGGGAAAATGCAAGAGGCGGACATTCGGTTGCTGTTTGATTGCGGAAATCTGAAGTCAGTAATGATCACCAGAGCGCCCCTGGTTGAAGGCTGGTGCTGCAATTTTCGCGAAAGGGTGGCGGCTGTGAGGTGCTCGACTTTCAAAGAGTAAGTCTGCGAACTTTTAAGACTCTGGATGCGACATTTCTGGCTGCAAGCCGGATTGGGTAGGCAATCGATCAACCAAGGACTTCATTATGGCGATGCTCGAAAGAGTCAGTATTACGCCTATGGCTCTCGATACCGACAAGGGTTCTCAGGAGGTTTCTTGGGTTCCGGTCAGTCGCTCAAAGCCAGTGCCAAAGGTGCCACACATATTCTTCGATGACGGAGAGCCTTGGCTCGCGGCCAATGCTTATGCACTCCACAAGTTAGACTCCGTTGTAGGAAACGATATCAAAACAGTGGCCTCAAACATGAGTCACCTAAAAGCCTACGCTTGCTGGCTAGAAGATCATGGGGTGGATTGGCGACACTTTCCGAAGAGAAAGAAAGATCGTTGTCTTTTCCAGTACCGAGGATTTCTCATTGAACAGCGGAAGGCCGGATTGGTTAGCTCCAGCACCGCCACATCGAGAATGGGCGCGATCATTCAATTCTACCGCTGGGCCCAGGTTTATGGCTGGGTTGACCGTAAGTCCATGTGGGAGGATCAGTCTAAAACGATCCAGTTCTATACCTCTGTCGGCTTCTCTCGGACGATGTCTGTGACTTCAAGCGAGTTGGCCATTCCGAATCGAAGGCGGGTTGGTGCGGCATTGGAGGATGGGCTGACCCCTCTAACGGATGAGAATCGAGCGGCGCTACTTACTTTTCTTTTCGAGCGTGGGAAAGTAGAGCTTTACCTGATGACCATGATTGGCTTCTTTACTGGGGCTCGGAGTGAGACCATTCGCACCCTGCGTCTATCAAGCATCGATAACGCCCTGGATGATCCGACAATTCCCTCAATGAAGCGCATTGCGGTGGGGCCTGGAACAGGTGTTGAAACCAAGTACGATGTGAGTGGTGCGCTGCTCTTTCCTGCCGAGCTTGTTCGTCAGCTTGAGCGATATGCTTATTCAGCGCGACGCCTTGGTCGACAGGCGAGGGCCTCCGAAGAAGATCGAACCTTGCTGTTTCTGTCTGAGCGAGGAAACGCCTACTCCGAGACGTCCTTTACAAAACTAATCAGCTACCTGCGTGAAAAGCTGGCTGAGGCAGGGCTTGATCAATTTAGGGATTTTAAATTTCACCAAACACGAGCCACTTTTGGCACCCAGTTAATGCGACTCGCAATGAGCGCCCTTCCGAGCCAGGTCGATGCCATCGTTTTTGTTAGGGATGCCATGCTCCACAAGGATGAGGCGACAACTTGGAAATATGTGAAGTTCATCGAAAAAGAGCCTGTAAAGGAGGCGCTGTCGGACGAATTTTTCAATTTGTATGTCGGCAAAGTTGGCAACGTCGAAACATTAATCGATAAGGTTACATTCAATGACGACGCCTGATTTGTTGATCCAGTATCTAGATAAGGAGAATGCGCCCCGATATGGTTCAAGGTCAGATTTAACACGGTTCCTTTATCGGGGCGGCGCGAGCTTGAGAGCGGATTTGGCGTTCAAAAAAATTGCCGTGGGAGCGCTAGGGGCGATTCGAACAGAGAGGTTGGAGCTTTTACAAGCTGTTAAAGAAGAGCTTGAGAATAGACTTTACGCTGGCCGATCGGAGAAGTCGGTGCCTCATTACCTTGCTACGTTCGTGGGATTTATGAGATTCCTGGATGAGGGCCAGCACTCGTTCAGTCTTGCAAAGCTGGAATTCAACTTCCTGGAGTACGCCGAGTATTTGTTCATTAAGTCTAGGAAGAAGGGTTCGAAGTTGAGCCCGAAGTCAGCCTACATAAAGGCTGCGACGCTGTCGTCGATTTTTGGTTCCATTCTTTCCATACCGGAAACCGTCCGCCTCATTAATAGGACTCGCCTTCGTGCCGTCAAGGAAGCGCCAAAAGCGGTCAGTCGGATTGCTGAGAAGAAAAACTTGGAGGCTACCTTCAAGCAGGGGAATTTCCTGGTCGATATCGCGGAAGGATTGTCTAAGGAAGCTGTTTATGGGCCCCTGCCCCTAGAGATCCCAATCCGAGCCGGTCTGGTTGAGGGCAATGAGGTGTTGCTCCATGCGGGATTGCAAGAGCTTGAGTTGGCAGCTACTCCCAAGCCTGGCTGGGCATATCAGAAAAAGGTCCTCTATCGGGAAGCGTTAAAGCGACGAGAGGCGGTCAGTGATATTTCTCCCCGGAGGGGCGGAGCGAAAAGGTGGCACCTGGTGAACCTGCGAGTCCAGGCAGAGTTTCTGATTTTCCTTGCTCAGACAGGCATGAATTTGACTCAGGCTAGAGAGTTGGGGCGCGGAGCCTTGAAGTATAAGCCGCTCGGCGATAGCTGGCAGGTAAGGTGTTACAAGAACAGGAGAGGAGGTGAGGTAAGCTTTCGAATTTACAAGTCTTACAAGCCCTTTCTTGAGCGATTTCGAGCCTTTGTGAACCATTTCTTTCCTGATTCTCCAAACTTTTTCCCTCAGTTTGATAATTATGGCAAGGGAGAGAGTGTGTCGAGAACGGGGCTTACTCACTTTGTGGCGTTTCGGCAGTTATTTGAAGCACATGGACTTGCTTGGGTTACACCACGAGAACTGAGAAACACCAGGGTGAATTGGCTTTTGCGCCGCTCAGGAGACCCTGAATTAACGGCAGATATGGCTCAGCATACTCGGGAGGTGTTAAAGGACCAATACGAGCGACCTAGTCAGCAGCGAGCTATGGTTGAGGTTGCCCGGTTTTGGAGCAAGCACGACCCTATCAAGCAAAAGGATCTCAAGGCGTCGGTGATTTCCAGCAGTTGCAATGGTGACCCAGAATCGGTGGCCGATAGACCTGGGGGGATAGTTGAACCTAACTGTGTCAATCCATCTGGTTGCCTGTGGTGCAAGCATCATCGCGATGTAGATAGTGAAGACTATATCTGGTCCATTTCCTCCTTTCGGCATCTCAAGACGATTGAGGCAAGCATGACGCTGAGTCGTGAAGAGGTGCCCTCTGACGTCGTAGTTGATCGGTTATCCGAAAAATTGTCGTGGTTTAAGAACTCTAGTTCTAGGCGTGCTGGCTGGGTGTCAGAAGCGCAGGAGCGGATTGAAGAGGGTGATTACCACCCTAATTGGGCCCCAATTATTGAGCTTCTGGAGCAGTAATGAACGCTGACACTTTGCGCTTTATGTCGCCATCCACGTTGGTTACGGTCGACTCGCCGTTGTATCGACCGCCATGCTTTCCGCCACCCAGAGATTGGGCGGTATCGGTCGACAGCGAAGGTGCCCCGCTGTCCCTATATGGTGATGATTTCTGGGACTTTCGGGCGTTCGAGCGCTCTGCGACCTTCAATTTTAAAAAGGACGGGATTTCTGATGAGAATGTCTTTCTTGTCAAGCAGGTTGTGCTCTTGGTGCTTTATCATCCGCGACTTTTTCCTGGGCGAATTAGGAGTTGTGTTTACTCGTTTGGAGCCCTGACAAAGATTGCAAGCGTCTGCGATAGTAAGGGAGTGCTGATCTCGGACGTTGAGAGGTTTCCGGCGATTCATCAGGAGATTGCTGATGCTCTTCAGTGCGCCAGTTTTAAGGTTTACGTCAACTTTCTACATAGATTGAGATTGCAATCAGATGTTCTTGGCTTTGAGGTATTCGGAGGGAGAGGTTTGGCGCTCCTGGCGTCGCAGATAAAAGGTCATGAGAAGGTTCAAACTCCATATATTCCACCCAGAATATGGGCGTACCAGGTTAAGAGGTTGAATGAGTGCCTGGACGATTTTTTCGAGCATGAGCAAGCGCTGGGAAGCGCATTCAGCTGGTTATCAGAAGCGTATACGTATAACGCCTCTTGCGTAAAGGATGTTAAATACCATTCACCCTTTTATGAGCCGCACGTTTACAAAAAAAGAGTGCTGTTTGCAGGAGGGTTTGAAGGATTTTCTGTGGAGTATGGACTTTCAGGGCTTTTCGAGAAATGGCTGGGCGTACCGCCTCTCATCTACAGGAGTACCCGCTTTACGGCCTATCTCAATATGGTTAAAGAGGCGGCTCTATTTTACATCATGAGCTTCTCCCTTCAGCGCCTGAATGAGGTGAACTCGCTCAGGTCTGATTGCTTTCTCATCGAGCGTGACGAGAGGTTGGGGGATATCGCAATGTTGGTTGGGGAAACCACGAAAACTGATCCTGATGATGATGCTCGATGGGTTGTGCCCAGCACCGTTAAGAAGGCTGTTGATGCGGCGAGCACCATTGCTAAATGGAGGCTGAAGTATTTCCCAGGGGGTGAGTCTGCGCCTGAATGGGATAGTTCTTCTGTGCCGCTCGCGTTGGCCGGAACGGAGCCGTGGCTTCCAGTAAAGGGTAACAACCGAAACTCCAAGAACGAACTTATAGGGCAATTAAGGCTGGGTCCCTTCATTGATCGCTATCCGCTTTTTTTCGATCCAGAAGAGATGGCAGTGACAGAAGAGGATTGGAAAATTGCGGTGTCTATGACCCCGAATATTGGCAATAGAGAAGGATTTGGCATCGGGCTTCAATGGCCTTTAGCGGCGCATCAGTTGCGACGCACCACCAACGTCAATATGTTCGCCTCCAACATGGTTTCTGATCAAAGCTTACAGTGGCTCATGAAGCATGTGAGTCAAAAAATGACGCTTTACTATGGCCGCAATTTCACTAATTTGAGACTCAACTCGGATGCTGAAACTTCCGTCATAGTCGAGTCCTACAAGGCAATTTACCGGCAGATTGCAAGTGTGGTGGAAGATAGCTTTGAGAATGTGCGCCCTCATTCTAAGCAGATGATCCCGATTAAGGTTGTCAATCTTGTAGAAGCTGGGGAGGAAAAACAGCTTACGAAGTTAATAGCCAAAGGCGATATTGGTTGTCGGCGCACACTGGCCGGATTCTGCATGAAGGCTGGGGTCTGTGAGTATGGTGGTATTGAGTCAATGGCGCAGTGTGCTGGGGCTGATGGCGGAGGCATCTGCACAGATGCGATTTTTAAGCGTGAAAATGGGCCAGCCTTGAGACGACTAAAGGCTGCTCACGAAAAGAAAATCGAGTCGCTGACCTCCGAGAGTCCACGTTTCAACGCTTTGAAAAAAGAAATCTATGCGATAGAGGTGTATCTCAGTGTCGTCAACGGTTAAGAAATCGGCAGAGCAAGAGTTCAGGGATGCATTTGATCGGCTGAAAAAAGGTAAGACAATCCGCCTTCCTTTGGGGGCAGCTGTTACCCAAAACAACGTTGCGAGAGAAGCGGGACGAGATCCCTCAGCTTTGAAAAAGGACAGGTACCCTTTGCTGATACTTGAGGTTCAAGCCTACATAACTTCTAAGTCGGAGCAAAAGAGGAGCAGCAAGCGTACTACAGACAACAGGGCAAGAACCGATAAGCAGAAGATCGCAGACTATCGCAAGCAGATTGATCGCCTGAGTTCTATTGTGGCGGCGCAGAATTCGACTATCGAAGAGCTTCTGGATGAGATTGAGCGGTTGAAGGCCGGGAGGGTGTCACGCTTTTAGCCCTCCGGTTACACGTAATATTCCGGTAAGCTCATGATATTCAATGACGCATAGCAGGTTACGCTTTTCCGATTTGCTACCCAAATGATGCTACCACAATTTGGCCGCTCGGGTCGCAAAGCGAACATTCAGGGCCGAGTCCGAGGGGTTCAATTTGAGGCTACGGTGTGTCACACGCATCGGGGTAAGTCCATTGAGGCTGAGGGGCATGTCGTGCTTAAAGGGGTAATTCTCGGATTCAGTCGGGGTTGTGAACATGTCAGAACCGATAGAGCGCCCTTTGGACGCGCTATCCGGAGGCCCGAAGCAAAGGGTCTGGATTACCATGACCGTTGTCGAGGAAACGCAATTGGTCCTTCCCGATGAACCGACCTTAGCCCTGGATCTTGGCCGCTAGGTCGAGGGGTTCGATCTTATCCGGGAACTGAGTCGCCGGGGGCAAAACCATTGCCATAGCTATCGACGATCTCGCCAACGCCTGTCGCTGTGCCAACCACATTGTAGTGATGAGGGAAGGTTGTATTTATGCTGAGATCAGCCCCAAGATGTGGTGACAAGGGAGCTTATTGAATCGGTCAACTGAAGCCGCCGTGATCTCTTTCCCGATCCAGTAACTGGCACTCCCGCTCGTATTCTTAAACCCACACTCGTATTGCGGTCTCTAATCCAAAACGCCGCGTCCGATTCATTCTCAGTGATACTCAGGGCCTATGAACTACCCATAAACTGGCTCTCTTGCATCTGGGACAGACCAAGGTTTTGATAGGCGTTCGAGAACCAACAGCCCGTGACTGCAACTTACCTTCCGCGATTTATGTGATGAGTTAGCAAATGAGCTCGGTCGTCCAGGGTCGAAAACAGAATCGCAAAACAGATCCCGACAGCGGTCCCTATGAGGGTATCTACTACCCGCTCCTGCACCATCGCCATGCCAGCAAGGTCTGGTGCCGCCAGATAGCTCATAAACAGAGCCATGGGCGTAACCAGAACCTGGCCCAGTCCATAATTCGATCCGATGATGGTCTCGGTAGCGAACGACAGTAACGCCACCAGCCCAATAATGGTCCACACAGAGGGCTGGCTTAGCAGCACCAAAGCCACAAGGAGAGCGCCGAGTACGTTGCCTATGGTGCGCTGTAGGGCTCGGCTCATACTGATATGCAAATGGCTACCCTGTAACACGGCGACAGCGCCCATGGCCGCCCAACCGGCGTGCTGACCGCCAAACGCATAAGCAACATAAGCCGCCACGGCAGAGCCCAACACCATGCGCGCGACGGCGATCAACTTGTGACTGGCGGGCCGGCTTTTGAACCAATCCTGTGCCGCCGGTGTATCGTGGCGGAACACGTCGGTGATCATCACCACTAGCCAGGCAAGAGCAGCGGCCACTGCGGTCGCAGTCGTACGTTCGAGGACAGAGGCAAAGGTATCCACTTGGCCCATTGAAACGCTGGCGGCGAATATGAAGATCAATGCACCTGGCGGACCGAAATCACCAACGGTGACGATGTAAAACAGCGTACCGCACAACAGCGCCAGAATGGCCAGCTGACCAACCATGGGCAACTCCAGCCAGGCCACCAGGGACATCACAAAAACGGTTGCGGTTTGGCAGAGCAAACAAAGGAAAACCGTAAAGCCCCGGCGTTCCGGGGCCGCAAAACGGCCAAACAAAGCCACCAATGTACCCAGCGAAGCAAATCCAATCAGGTGCGAAAAGTCGGATAGCTCGATCAGCGGAAGCACAACCAGCGCCGCGATAGCCACCTGTAGTCCGGCCAGTGCCGAGTTCCTGAAGCCAGGCTGATTAACTACGGCAAAGCACTCTTTGAACTGTGCCCGCGATAGCAGAAACCGGATTGCAGCTGATCGACTTTTTACTCTGGATAAGCGCTGATGCACTTGACCTCCGACAAAATTGGATAGCTTAAG
The DNA here is from genome assembly GCF_963976965.1 of uncultured Alteromonas sp. Taxonomy (NCBI): domain Bacteria; kingdom Pseudomonadati; phylum Pseudomonadota; class Gammaproteobacteria; order Alteromonadales; family Alteromonadaceae; genus Alteromonas; species uncultured Alteromonas sp. Next base: position 124,563 of record NZ_CAXBMP010000004.1, on the reverse strand, counting down.
ATATAGTTAGCCTAATAACCGTTTGCCTCATTGATCTATTCGGAGTTTCCGCAATCAAGTCGCGAAATAACGAGAATTTTTGGTTTTGGAGATTGCCTCATCACACCATACGTTTAAGCGTATCGTCTCTTTTCACGAAGTGATGAATCAGTGCCATACCAATATGACCAACAATCAAAACGGTCAAAATCCATGCGATTGGCGAATGGAGCTGTCCCAGGGCTTGGGCCCAGGCAATTTCCTCGCCTTCAGCAAAAAGCTCGATACCGAAAGCCGTAATCCCGTGGCCACCACCCAGCATGACCATTACCCCGGTTATCGGCATCAGCAACAGGCCAAGATACAACGCCCCATGACCGGCCTTGACCAGCAGAGCCTGCGCCGGATCTTGCTGCGGGCGCTGATGACGCTGGCCAGCGGCCCAGGCCAAGCGTACCAGAATCAGCAGCAACATCAGCGAACCTATAGAGACATGCCAGGGCACCAGCGTTTGTCCGACCCAGTGTTCTCCGTCGAAGATTCGATCACCAAACTTGAGCAGTTGCCAGAACACCAGTAGGGCCATCGACCAGTGCAGCAGTTTGGTGAGAGCGCCATACCGCTCACGAGAATCGTGGATCATGATTGGGTTCTCCGTATTGCGGGTTTCATTACCATTGAAGGTGTTACCAAAGAGGATGAAGCCAGAATGCACACTCATTCCAGCCTCATCTTCATATCACTGCCTACTGGCGGCGTCCAGCCTGGAAAGCATCTCTTCCGGTAGTGACAATTTCACCGAAGCCAATATCTCATCCAGTTGAGACAGCGATGTTGCACTGACAATCGGTGCGGTCAGTTCTGGCTGGTGGAGCAGCCAGGCCAGTGCCACTTGGGATGGTTTTGCTGAAGCCTCCTGCGAAACGGCCATCAGGGTATCCAGAATGCGCTGACCACGATCGCTGAAATAACCGTTGAGAAAGTCAGCCCGAGGGTTGCCTTCCAGGTCTGAAAGCTGAGCGTATTTGCCAGTCAGGAATCCACTGGCCAGAGAAAAGTAGCTCACCACGCCAAGATTGTGCTCGCTGGCGACTTTCGCCAGCGACGACTCGAAATCGGCCCGGTCATGCAGGTTGTAGAGGGGCTGGATCAGCTCATAGCGCGCGAACCCATGATCACGAGACACGGCCAGCGCCTGTTCCAATCGATCGGACGAATAATTGGAGGCGCCGATGGCCCGCACCTTACCGGCCTTGATCAGCCGGTCAAACGCGCCCAATGTTTCCTCCAAGGGGACTTCCTGATCATCAATGTGGGCGAAGTATACATCGAGGTAATCGGTGCCCAGACGTGACAGGGAATCCTCAATTGCAGCTTCGATGTTGGCTGCAGATAGCCCTTTACGACGCTCCAGCATACCGACTTTGCTCATGAGAATGACGTCATCACGACGTCCCCGCTTTTTCAGCCATCGTCCGATAACTGCCTCCGACTCGCCACCTTCAAGGCCCGGTGCCCACGCAGAATATACGTCGGCCGTGTCAATGGCGCTGAAGCCCTGCTCCACAAACCGATCGAGTAGCTGAAAAGAGCGGTTATCATCGGCTGTCCAGCCAAACACGTTTCCGCCAAATACCAGTGGGGCTATCTCCAAACCGGACTTCCCAAGGGGTTTCTTCTGAAGACTCATGATGCCTCCCTCAAAAAACAACTGTCAGTGGGTGAGTCGGCCGGGTGGTCCCGGCCGGCGATTTCAGGCAATGCTTTCCACAATGCCACCTTCAACACGCAGGGCGGCGCCTGTGGTGGCACTGGCCTGGGGAGACGCAGCGTAGACACAGAGGCTGGCGACCTCTTCCGGTTCGGCAAAACGTCGGAGCAGCGTGGAAGGCCGGTTTTCGTCCAGGAACAGGGTTTCCATTGCTTCCGGGGAGACTCCCCGCTCAGCCGCCAGGTCAGCCATCATGGCTTTGGCTCCTTCAGTACGGGTCGGACCGGGAAGGATGCTGTTCACGGTCACACCGGTTCCGGCAAGAACCTTGGCGAGACCCCGGGATACACCTTGAAGCGCCGCCTTGCTCACCCCGTAGTGCACCATCTCCGATGGAATATTCAACGCCGATTCACTAGAGATGAACTGGATACGCCCCCAGCCCCGAGCCTTCATGCCAGTTGCGTAATGCCGGGCAAGTCGAACACCGCTCATCACGTTGACCTGGAAAATCTCTTCCCAGGCAGCATCGTCGATATCGAAGAATGGAACGCCGCCATAAATACCCAGGTTGTTGACCAGAACATCCACCTCGGGCAGCTGTTCGATGATGGTCCGGCAACCTTCCGCGGTACCCGGGTCCGCGATAATGCCTTTTGCATCGTCCCGACCGCTGGCATTGGCTATCTCGGCCAGCGCCTTATCCACTTTGGCCTGGTCACGACCCACTATAGTTACCGAGGCACCGGCCTCGGCCAGCCCCTGGGCAATGGCCAAACCGATGCCCGCGGTAGAGCCGGTGACCAACGACTGTTTGCCCGTGAGTTCAATTTTCATCATTTAATTCCTCTTGCCATTGATTTTTGAGGGGACGTCACCCACTCAACCAAATTGAAACGCTGATAACTGGGTTTCCATCACCCGTTCGGAATAAACCTTCTTGCCGGGCTCCTCGCCCGCTGCACCCGCTGCCACGAGCAATGGAATCAGGTGTTCCTCGTCTCCATGCGGATGACAATCGAGGGCGTGGGGTGCCTGAACCCATTTCCTCAATCGCTGATAACGAATTCCGGAGTCACCTTCGACAGTGACCGTCAGCCAGTCATCGAACGCCTCGGAGAGCGGTGTAAACCGCTTGTCGCCGTAGCCACGCATGTTGTGGAAGCTCATGCCACTGCCGAGAATCAGCACACCTTCGTCACGCAGTGGCGCCAGAGCTCTGCCTGCCTGCAGGTGTGCTTCGGGGTCCAGGTCCTGCCGTAACGACAGCTGAACCACAGGAATGTCTGCCTCGGGGAACATCACCTTGAGCGGAATAAACATACCGTGATCAAACCCACGCCCGGAATCCTCCAGGGTGTTCTGTTGTGCCCCAACCAGTAGACGACTCACGCGATGCGCCAATGCCGGCGCTCCTGGAGCCGGATAAGTCAATTTATAGGTGTGGTCCGGAAAACCGAAATAGTCATAAATGAGATCGGGCTGGCTGCCGGCGGTCACACTAAACTCTTGAGTGCGCCAGTGGGCGGATACCAGGAGGATGGCCGTCGGCTTTTCTGGCAAACGCCCGATGACGCTTCGAAGAAAGTCGGCCATACCGTCCCACGTATTGCGGGGACTCCAGTCCATAAAGAAACAAGGGCCAGCGCCGTGGGGAATAAAAAATACCGGTTGTCTGGTAGGCACTCTTGGCTGCGTGGACATCGACATACCTCCATAGGTTTGAATAGTTCAGATATCACAATGAACAGGTTATACTGATACTCAGGAAAGGAGAACGGACTTAAAAAAGGAACTGTTTTAACTAAAGGTAGGAAATAAAATGCTGGACCGATACACAAGCATGCAGGTATTCGTTCAGGCAGCGTCCAGAGGTAGTCTGTCTGCCGCCGGCCGGGAGCTGAACATGTCGCCGGCAATGGCCACAAAACATGTGGATTCACTGGAAACCAGGCTCGGCACGAAACTGCTTCATCGCACCACTCGACAGTTATCACTGACAGATGCCGGACGGGAATACCTGCAGGCCTGTCAGCGCATTCTTCAGGATCTTGAAGAAGCGGAGTCCGAAGTATCTTCCCAGCAGCATCAGGCCATGGGTCGATTACGTCTGAATGCACCGCTATCCTTTGGCACACGCTTCATTGCACCGTTAATACCGGAATTCACCCATCGTTACCCACTGGTGGAGGTGGATCTTGGCCTGAGCGACACTCAACAGGATCTGCTGAAAGAGAGCTGGGACCTGACTGTCCGCATCGGACACCTCGCTGACAGCGACCTCAGGGCCCGCCGTCTCGGCAATTGCCCGATGCGACTTTGTGCCTCGCCTGAGTATCTGAAAAAACATGGAACCCCTAACCGTGTTGCCGAGCTCTCAAACCACAATTGCCTGAGCTACAGCCTTTCCTCAGCGCAACGCGGCGGCACCTGGGCATTCGGCCAAGATGGTAAGATCCAGGTGCCCGTAACAGGCAACCTCATGTCCAACAATGGCGACGCACTTCTTGCTGCCGCCGTTAAGGGCCAAGGGATCATATATCAGCCCAACTTTATCGTGTCCGAGGCATTGGCCAGTGGCGCTCTGGTTGCTTTCGAATTGGATCACCCTCCACTGGATCTCGGCGGCCTGCATGTGCTGTTCGCGCCGGATCGTCGGTTACCCCTCAAAGTAAGAGCGATGATCGACTATTTGGTTGAGGTTTTTGAGAATTCGCCATGTAGACCGTCGTAAATTTTATCCTTTCTTACCAAGGCCCCCTCTCTACACCTGTAAACTGTTCCAACAGTCAGGCTTAGTTCGAAGTTAGCCCGCTCCAGGCCAAAAGCTTTATGTCGGCTTCTGGATCGCGGCCACCTTCTCCTTTTCCATCTGCTTTTTTAAGATCCCGAAACCAATGGTTGTTCAAATATTGTCGTCAACAAGGAAAATCTCATTTGCGGAACCGAAATGGGATCGAGGCCATAAGTCCATTGAGTGTTTCCTTTTGTTTAGGCCCGGACATTTTATTTTCCTCGTAGCTGTCAATTGATGGTTCTAACAGGCAGTGCCTTTAGACCGCAATAGTGGGCTACGTTTTTGGGGTACGAAATACCAATCCATCAATGGCATGGACAAAAAAGTGTATGAAGAGGGCCTTATATCGACGTTCGCCATGGACACGAGGCCATATAGTGAAAGCCCTGTTATGCTCAGTTTAAAGTCATGTCCATAATTGGGTCATTCGTAGTTACAGCTTCTACGCAACATGTGAGTAACTAGGTTCAAAGTATCATTTTATTCGGCAAACACGACCCATGAAGACACAAAAAAAGCGATAAACGCTAGAAATAAGCGTTTCGGACAGAGACATTAGGTTAAAAATTTGAAGGAAAAGGGTAGTACGTTAGAAGTGGTAGGCCACAAGACTCAAAAACTCATCTTAGCTTAATTCAACTTTTTAGCCGGTTGCATGGGCTGATCTTCAATAAAATTAAATAGACCAAATTGATCAAGTAAAGACTGGTACCGGCCGTCTTTTATGAATAGCGCCAATACTTCATTAAACTGGTTTCTTAGTTTCTCGTCAGAAATAGCCGCACTGTAGGCGGAAACGGGAAACAGCTCGTGTATTGTTGTGTCGTGTTGCTTTTCGACAGGCAGCTGATGTTTAACGTATTGAAAAATGTTTCTATCCATCACAGCCACATCTACGCTGCCAAGCAGTAGCAAACTAACCTGCCGGTCTTGTTGTGCAAGCTCCATATAGTTTTTTTGATGGGCTAACGTGTCTTTAAACTCTTCACCCAATACCGATATTGCCGTTTGAAAAGCAATCACGCTATGCCCGACTAAGTCTTGTATTTCGTGAATTTCAAAGTTTCTGTCAGTGCGGCTTACTGCAACATTTTGATAATAAACGTATGCATCAGTCAGAATAGCGGGGTCAATATCGTGACCTGGATTTAAGGTTAGTCCAATATCCACCTCCCCCTTTTTCATTATGCTGGCGGTGCGTCCAAAAGGAACGTAAATCGGCGCCATGTCATGCCCCATTTCAAGCAATATTGCCCGCACGAGTTCTAACTCAAAGCCGGAATCTTGCTCTGAGATAACATAGGGAGGTTTTGTCCAGCCCACGACCACCTCAATTTGCTTTGCAAATGCGGCGTTGGAAGAGAACAAAATAATAAAAAGTACGACAATATAGTGCATAAGGTGAAATAGTAATGGAACACCTATTAACTATAAACACTTGCCAATAAATAACCATTCTCCAAAAGACTTAACCATTATATAAACCCTTTAAAAACAATGGCTAATAAAAGTTAAATGTAGACTTAAGTTTGATGAAAAAAGGCACTTTTACATAAAATTATTGTGTAAAGCGGGAAAACGAACGGGAAATTGACGGGTTGCTACCAGCATTATGATTTCGCTTTAACTAGCCAAGCGGTACAATATGGCCAAACCCTTTGAACATGTTTGAATATGGCCTGGCTACAGTTACGAATAAATACCTCCTCAGAATACGCTGAATCAATTGGCGATATGCTAAGCGCTAACGGTTCGCAAGCGGTAACCTATGTAGATGCGAAAGACACGCCTATGTACGAGCCTAAGCCTGGTGAAATTATGCTGTGGCCCGACACGCAAGTGGTGGGCTTGTTTGAAGCCACCGATGACATGAAAGCCATCATTAAACGATTAGGCAAAGCGCGCATTCTAGGTTCAGATTTTAAATACAAACTAGAGCCACTTGAAGACAAAGACTGGGAACGTGAGTGGATGGATAATTTCCACCCTATGCAATTTGGTACCCGCTTATGGATTTGCCCGAGCTGGCGTGATGTGCCAGACCCTAATGCCGTTAACGTGATGCTAGACCCAGGCCTTGCCTTTGGAACGGGTACTCACCCTACAACTGCCCTGTGCTTACGTTGGTTAGACGGTATCGACGTTGCTAATAAAGTGGTTGTGGATTTTGGTTGTGGTTCAGGCATTTTAGCCCTAGCGGCACTTAAATTAGGCGCTAAGCGAGTCGTCGCCATTGATATCGACCCACAAGCGCTTCAAGCCACACAAGAAAATGCCCGCCGTAACGGCGTTGAAGACAGGCTTGATGTTTATCTGCCGGCTGACCAACCCACGCTAGAGGCCGATGTAGTAATGGCGAATATATTATCTGGCCCACTTCTAGAGCTTCAAGATGTTATTTCATCTTACTGTAAACCGTCGGGCTTACTCGTCCTTTCCGGCATTCTTGCTGAACAAGTAACCAAAATTGAAGCTGCCTACACCCGCGATTTTGCCCTTGATGAGAGCGCGATTGATGGAGAATGGGCGCGAGTGTCTGGTAAAAAACTCGCCTAAATGTAAATTTTTTGTCTTTCAATGCCTTTCAATTCGCGGCCTTTGAGAGATTTGATTAAAATTCACTCTGCAAAACGGTGATAGATGGCTAATGTTACAGTTTTTTTTCACTGTCAAGCCCATAGAGTGAAATTTTGTGTGATTTTTAGCCTTTTCAAGTATTGCGAAAACACGTACACTTAGCGCCCCGTTTTAGCCGGGTGTATAAATTCTGTGCAGTTCTAGATGGCGAAATATGCGAATTGGTTCCTATACGTTAGATAACAATTTGATGCTGGCTCCAATGGCTGGCGTGACTGACCGTCCATTTCGTCAACTATGTAAACGTATGGGTGCGGGGCTTGTGGTGTCGGAAATGCTTTCAAGCAATCCAAAGGTATGGAATACCGCAAAATCACAAGCACGAATGAATCATGAGGGCGAAGAAGGTATTCGTTCTGTACAGATTGCAGGTGCTGATCCAGAGCTTATGGCCCAAGCGGCACAATTTAATGTTGAGAACGGTGCGCAAATCATCGATATCAACATGGGTTGTCCAGCCAAAAAGGTGAATAAGAAACTGGCAGGTTCCGCGTTGCTTCAGTACCCGAGCACGGTGGAATCAATCATTAAAGCAGTGGTTAATGCTGTAGATGTTCCTGTAACACTTAAAATTCGTACCGGCTGGAATACCGATAACCGCAATGGGGTTGAGATAGCCCGCATTGCTGAGCAAAACGGCATACAGTCACTGGCTGTTCACGGTAGAACGCGAGCTTGTATGTACAAAGGAGAGGCGGAGTTTGACACTATCCGTCGTATAAAGGAGGCAATTTCGATACCCGTAATTGCCAACGGAGATATTACCTCTCCTGAAAAAGCACAACAGGTACTGAATTGTACCGGTGCAGATGGTGTGATGATAGGTCGCGGTGCTCAAGGCAATCCTTGGATTTTTAAAGAGATCCTGCATTACCTAGAAACTGGCGAGAACCTAAAGCCACCACCATTGTCTGAACAGTATGAGATTTTGCACGAGCACGTCGCTAATGTACAAAGCTTCTACGGTGAAGTCGCCGGTGTAAGAATTGCCCGCAAGCATGTGGGCTGGTATCTCTCGGAACACGATACGGATCGTCAATTTCGTAAATCGTTCAACGCTATCGAGGATGCGTCAGCGCAACTTGAAGCACTAAACGCTTATTTTGAAGCGCTGCAGAATCGAGAAACCCGACAGATTTCTCCTGCAGCATAGTAATGACTAACTTAAGAGCAAGACAGTATTATGTTCGATCAAAACGTGACTTCACCTTTTACTACTACAGTAACTACGCCTTCTCAGACGCAAGCACAAAAGCCACTTCGTGACTCAGTAAAGCAAGCGGTTAATAAATACTTGAAGCAACTGGACAACGCCAACATCGATAATTTATACGAAATGGTACTGGCCGAAGTTGAGGCCCCGCTGCTGGAAGAAGTTATGACTTACACCCGCGGCAACCAAACCCGCGCTGCCATTATGATGGGAATCAACCGTGGCACGCTTCGCAAAAAGCTGAAGCAGTACGGCATGAACTAAAATCACCGGGCCTAGCCCACCGAAGAGCACCTACAGGTGCTCTTTTTGTTTCACCACTCTTAACTTTGAAGCTTATATTTTATGCAAACACCAAAACCCATTAAACGTGCTCTATTAAGTGTCTCTGATAAAACCGGTATCCTCGATTTCGCCACCGCGCTGCATAACGCTGGGGTGGAACTTCTGTCGACGGGCGGTACTGCTAAACTCATCGCTGAAGCTGGCTTGCCAGTAACAGAAGTGTCTGACCACACAGGTCACCCAGAAATTATGGCTGGCCGTGTAAAAACCCTTCACCCTAAAATTCATGGCGGCATTTTGGCTCGACGTGGTATTGATGAAGCGGTAATGGTCGAAAACAACATTGCTCCAATCGATTTGGTGGTAGTGAACCTTTACCCATTTGCTGCAACAGTGGCTAACGACGATTGCACGTTAGAAGACGCTATTGAAAATATCGATATTGGCGGCCCTACCATGGTTCGCGCTGCGGCTAAAAACCATAAAGATGTAACCATTGTTGTTAAAGCTGCCGACTACGGCCGCGTTCTAGCTGAAATGGAAACAAACGAAGGTTCACTGACTTACAAAACCCGCTTCGACCTAGCGATTAAAGCGTTTGAGCATACTGCTGAATACGACGGCATGATTGCTAACTACTTTGGCGCACGTATTGATGCTACCGATTGCGAAGACGACTGCGGACATGAGCACAGCGAATTCCCACGTACATTCAACGTTCAGGTTAGCAAGAAACAAGATTTGCGTTACGGTGAAAACAGCCATCAAAGCGCTGCTTTCTACGTTGAAAACGATATTCAAGAAGCGTCAGTGTCTACGGCCACTCAGCTTCAAGGTAAAGAATTGTCGTTCAATAACATTGCCGACACCGACTCTGCCCTAGAATGCGTTAAAGAATTCGAAGAGCCAGCTTGCGTTATTGTTAAGCACGCTAACCCTTGTGGTGTAGCTATTGGCGAAGACATTTTGTCTGCCTACGACCGCGCGTTTAAAACCGACCCAACCTCTGCGTTTGGCGGCATTATTGCGTTTAACCGCGAGTTAGATGCGAAAACGGCACAAGCGATTGTGGATCGTCAGTTCGTAGAAGTGATTATTGCACCTATCGTTAGCGACGAAGCAAAAGACATTGTCAGCACAAAGAAAAACGTACGCTTATTAGCGTGTGGTGATTGGGCTGGTCAACTAACAGACGGTTACGACTTCAAACGTGTTAACGGCGGGCTGCTAGTTCAAGAGCGCGACTTTGGCATGGTTGAAATGGAAGACCTTCAAGTAGTCACCAAACTTAAGCCTTCAGATGACGAACTTCGTGATTTGATGTTCTGCTGGAAAGTTGCCAAATACGTAAAATCTAACGCCATTGTATATTGTAAAGACGGTATGACAGTGGGTGTGGGCGCAGGTCAAATGAGCCGCGTATATTCTGCAAAAATTGCAGGTATTAAGGCCGCTGATGAAAACCTAGAAGTAGCAGGCTCTGTAATGGCATCTGACGCTTTCTTCCCATTCCGCGATGGCATTGATGCTGCCGCAGAAGCTGGCATTAAAGCCGTTATTCAGCCTGGTGGCTCAATGCGCGACCAAGAAGTGATTGATGCAGCCGACGAACACGGCATCGCCATGGTGTTCACTGGCATGCGCCACTTCCGCCATTAAAATAGATGATGCAGTAAGCGAGTACGAGTTTGGAGCACGCCGTAAACCCGTCCATGGGGGCTCCGCCCTCGTACTCACTACTACATCTTGCTAGCTTATTGCGTGCCGTGCTTTGGAAACAGATAGCTGGTTAGAGATGGGTGAAGGGTTACCTATGGCATCCTTGCCGCAGAGGGTTTAGTACTGGCATTCACTTCCCCTCTTTTGATAGCTAGGCTCTACAGTTGCCATTGAATAAAAGTGCGGAACACGCTAAAACTCACAATCCAATAGGCATGACGCCGGTTGATAGGAGTGAGAGCAGAAGGCATTCAAAACCTTCACAGCATGGATGCTTTAGCAGAGCGCCCATGGATGAGTCTGCCGCGTGTTTAAATGCAAACTGATCTCGTACTTAATAAGCATGACGCCGGTTGATAGGAGTGAGAGTAGAAGGCATTCAAAACCTTCCACAGCATGGATGCTGTGGCAGAGCGCCCATGGATGGGTTTACCGCGTGTTTAAATGCAAACTGATCTCGTACTTAATAAGCATGACGCCGGTTGATAGGAGTGAGAGTAGAAGGCATTCAAAACCTTCCACAGCATGGATGCTGTGGCAGAGTGCCCATGGATGGGTTTACCGCGTGTTTTGAATGCCTTCTACTCTCACTCTCAGCTCTGAAGCAAGAAAAAGCAAAACGGCAGAGTACAGATTTAGCATGTTGGGTGTCGGGTAGGTGTCATAGTTTGTTGTTAAGCTTAATCTGAAACTGGTGTTTATCAGTATTAGCAGTTAACGTAATCGCCGTTACCCTCGATGATAATAAGGAAATAACAATGAAGAAGTTAGCCAAATTAGTACTCGCAGCCACGCTTGGCATGTCAGCAACCTATGCAAGTGCCGATGCTATCTCGGATGCAGCCATGAGCGAACACCGCTCAGCACAAGCTAAAGTACGTGACGAATTCCGTAACCCTCAGCAAACATTACGATTCTTTGGTGTTAAACCAGACATGACAGTGGTTGAAATTGCACCGGGTGGCGGCTGGTATGCCGACATTATTGCGCCTTTGGTTCAAAAAGAAGGTCAGTACATTGCTGCTCACTTCTTCGTTGACGAATCAACCAACGATTATTACCGTAAGTCGTTAGAAAACTTCAATCAAAAAGTAAAAGACAGCGCGCCTTATCAAGGTGTAAAAGTCACTGCTTTTCACCCAACCAAAGCCCTTGATATTGCAGAGCCTGGTAGTGCCGATGTGGTACTTACTTTCCGTAATATTCATAACTGGTACATGGGTCAAGGTACTGAAGGCATCGATAATGCATTTGGTGCTTTCTTTAAAGCCCTTAAGCCTGGTGGCGTGTTAGGTGTGGTAGAACATGAACTACCTGAATCTGCTGAAGATTCAGCGATGAAGAAAAGTGGCTATATGAAGCGCTCTTTCGTTGTTGCTGCTGCCGAGAAAGCGGGCTTTGAGCTTGAAGAAGCTAGTGACATCAATGCAAACTCTAAAGATACGGCCGACCACCCGCGCGGTGTATGGACGCTTCCTCCTAGCCTCAAATTAAAAGATCAAGATCGTGAGAAGTACCTTGCCATTGGCGAGAGTAATCGCATGACACTTAAGTTTAAAAAGCCCGGTTTGTAAAAACAAAGTCGTAAAACCAAAACCTTAAAACGGAATAGTTAATGAACGTACTTGTAATTGGCGGCGGTGGCCGCGAGCATGCGCTAGCTTACAAAGCAGCGCAATCTTCTGAAGTTTCAACAGTGTTTGTTGCCCCTGGTAATGCTGGAACCGCAATAGAACCTAAGCTAGAAAACGTAGCAATTGATGTAAACGATATTCTTGGCTTACTGTCTTTTGCTAAAGGTAACGATGTTGAATTAACCATTGTTGGCCCAGAAGCGCCGTTGGTTGCAGGTGTGGTAGATGCGTTCACTAACGAAGGCTTAATGATATTTGGCCCTACACAAGCTGCAGCGCAGCTTGAAGGGTCAAAAGCCTTTACTAAAGATTTTCTAGCTCGCCATAATATTCCTACCGCTGAATATCAGAACTTTACTGAAATTGACCCAGCCATCGCTTACGTGCGTGAAAAAGGCGCGCCTATTGTAATTAAGGCAGACGGCCTAGCAGCAGGTAAAGGCGTAATTGTAGCGATGACGCTACAAGAAGCAGAAGATGCCATTCGCGACATGCTAGCAGGTAATGCCTTTGGTGAAGCTGGTAGCCGCGTTGTAGTAGAAGAATTCCTAGATGGTGAAGAAGCCTCGTTTATCGTTATGGTAGACGGTAAAAGCGTGCTTCCTTTTGCCACAAGCCAAGACCATAAGCGCGCCGCAAATGGCGATAAAGGCCCTAATACAGGTGGCATGGGTGCATATTCTCCTGCCCCAGTGGTTACACAAGAAATTCACGACCGCGTGATGAAAGAAGTAATCATGCCTACCGTTGAAGGTATGACAGCAGAAGGTAACCCTTACATGGGTTTCTTGTACGCTGGGCTTATGATCATGGCCGATGGCACGCCAAAAGTAATTGAATACAATTGCCGCTTTGGCGACCCAGAAACCCAGCCTATTATGCTGCGTTTACAATCTGATATTGTCGATTTGTGCCAAGCAGCCTGTAAGGGTGAACTTGGCAATCAAACTATTGAGTTTGATGAACGTGCCGCCATCGGTGTTGTTCTTGCGGCAGGTGGTTATCCGGGAAGCTATGACAAGGGCGATGAAATTACTGGCTTTGAACAAGCTGCCGATTTAGATGGCAAAGTGTTTCACGCTGGTACGTCACTAGAAGACGGCAAAGTGGTGACTAACGGTGGCCGCGTATTGTGCGCCACTGCCATGGGTAATAACGTGACTGAAGCTCAGCAAAAAGCGTATGAGCTGGTAAATGCAATTCAGTTCAAAGACGCGTACTTTAGAACTGACATTGGCTACCGTGCCATTGCCCGTGAATCTAGTGCCGACTAGGCGCTTGTAGATGCTATGTAGATGTCTTATATAGCCTCTTATTTAATCTCTTTTTAAGAGAAGCACTGAATAAAAGCACATGTAAACGCCGCCTAAGCTAACAAGACTTAGGCGGCGTTTTTGTTTGTATTACCCCGTGCTTACTTTAACTCAAGCACATCAAATACAGACGCATCTTTGTATCCTTGGTTCTTATCCCCGTTGATTGGGGTAATAGGGTGCGACCCCATAAAATGTTCTCTATCGCCTCCGTCCGCATCACAGTAAGCCAGCATAAAGCCTAGCTTCATACCCTTTTTCAGCGTTACAGGCGTGTTGGATTCACCGTGAACATAATCATCAGCAAACACTTTTATTGCGGTTTCCCAATGCACCACAAAAGGGGCGTCCGATTGGCGTTTCCACGCACTATCAACATGGTCGTTATAAAGCTGAGGCACAGCTTCACCCTTATTTTCTGCTGCCATGCTTGGGCCGATATCCGCCACTTGGTTGTCTAACGCTAAGTGGTATGCAAAAGCATTGTAGTTGTTGAAGTGGTCGCCACCTGAGCCGTCTGCATCAATGAATATCTCTAAACAATCGTCATCCCAATAACGCTCTATGGGCGAGGCATAAGTGTCAGATAAATGGTCATCTCGAATTTCAGCCAACAAATACAGGGCATCTTCGTTCCAGCGAAGTTTATACTTTCCTGTAAAATCGCTGGCAGCAGGTGTATCACCAATAATCACTTCATTCATAGGATACCAATCATCCCCTTGCCAAAGTGCCTCGTTCGCTACCCCATCAATAGTGGGTGCAGCTTCGGTATGCAGTGCTTCATCTGCATTTACACTTACCGTAGCTGTACACATTACCACTGCCAGCCAATGACATGCTTTCATAGTTAATCCTTATTTTATTAACGGTGTATTTTTGCTTACCTGCCGATTCTTGGTAGAGTATTAAACTGCACCTGTAACGCAAAGGCATTTATGTCACTTCAGACCACTTGCTACAATATTTTAGCTTCTTATAAAGATGCTCAATCACATCACAAAACAAGTAAGTACTTTGATGTGATACTCGTGACTGTCATTGTGATTAATATCGCTACTATGATGCTATCTACCGTGCCGGGAACTTCTTCACAATGGGGTACAGAGTTACACATTATTGAAGTGATTTCTGTCTGCCTTTTTACCCTTGAGTACTTACTTCGCATTTGGAGTAGTGGCGCAGCACCGCCTTCGGCACTCGCATCGTCAAAAGACGTTCAATTGCATACGCCTTGGCAAAAGCGCTGGCACTATCTTAAAAGCCCTATGGCGCTGATTGATTTGCTTGCCATATTACCTTTCTACCTAAGCATGTTTGTTACCCTAGATTTACGGATATTACGGGTATTCAGGGTGCTGCGAATATTAAAACTTGGCCGCTACTCGCGCTCGATGCAAACGCTAATTACTGCCATAAGAAACGAGTCTCATGCATTAATTGCCGCACTCAGCGTGCTGATGTTGTTTACCGTTATTGCTGCCACCTGCATTTACTACATTGAACACACTGCGCAGCCTGAGGCTTTTAGCAGCATACCCGCTTCACTATGGTGGGCAGTGGTAACACTGACCACTGTTGGCTATGGTGATATTGTTCCCATTACGCCTGGGGGCAAAATTTTTGGCGGTTTAATCACCCTTTTAGGCATCTGCTTTTACGCCCTGCCTGCCGGTATTTTGTCGTCCAGTTTTACCGCTCAAATGCAGCTTAAACGAGACCGCTTCAAAGAGACTGTTCGCACGGTATTAGAAGATGGTAAATTCAGCGATCACGATGCTAATCACTTGGAGCGAATGCGAGCTCTACTTGATTTAGATGAAGAAGAAGCTCGACTAATCATTCGTTTACTGCAACATCACCATAAAAACGACAACCGTGAAAAAGATAACTAAAATGTGCTGGGTAATTGCTCACTCGACCCCTTACTTAAGTCTAACTCTTGATTAATGGTGTCAGTGGGCTTATAACTAGTACCCGTCATTTCTCAAACGAATTTCTATGTCTGTAAAACATCCAATTATTGCCATTACCGGTTCGTCAGGGGCAGGAACAACCACGACAACCAATGCTATACGCCACATTTTCAGAAACTTAAATGTGAACGCAGCAGTGGTTGGCGGCGACAGTTTCCACCGATTTACTCGCCCGGAAATGGAAGTGGAAATTCGCAAAGCCCAAGAACAGGGCCGACATATTAGTTACTTTGGCCCAAAGGCCAACGATTTCGAATTACTCGAAACCCTCTTTAGAGAATACGGAAGCTCAGGTTCAGGCCAGTTCCGCCAGTACCTGCACACCTTTGATGAAGCCGTGCCTTTTAATCAAATGCCTGGCACCTTTACCCCATGGCAAGATTTACCACAAAATACCGACTTACTGTTTTATGAAGGCTTACATGGCGGCGTAAAAACCGAAGAAAATGATGTAGCCAAGCATGTGGATTTATTGGTAGGCATGGTGCCTATTGTAAACCTTGAGTGGATTCAAAAAATTGTGCGTGATACCACCGACCGAGGCCATTCTCGTGAAGCGGTAATGAGTAGCATCGTGCGTGGGCTAGATGATTATTTCCAATACATCACGCCTCAGTTCTCTCAAACCCATGTTAACTTTCAACGTGTACCTACGGTAGATACTTCAAACCCATTTAGTGCCCGTGAAATACCTACGCAGGATGAAAGCTTTGTTGTGGTTCGGTTCAGGCGTGAAATGAAGCACGTTGACTACCCGTATTTACTACAAATGATTGATGGCGCGTTTATGTCGCGTATTAATACACTCGTAGTACCTGGCGGTAAAATGGGGTTGGCGATGGAGCTTATTCTTACTCCACTTCTTGAAGATATTTTAAATAGAAAGCGCCGTGCTGGCCATCAAATGGATTGGTTAAATTCTCAAGAATAATTAGTTCTAGCAGTTTTTAAATAACATTTGAAAATTTCAAAAAAAAGGCTTTCTAGGAAGCCTTTTTTATTATTTTTAGATAACACAAGAAACTAGACTGAAGTATTAACGCTTGAATTTTAAATACTATTTTTTCTTATCAACATTGCACTAAAATGGTTACTTTGAACGCACCAAATTCATTTTAATATTTATTCCTCAATCCCCATCCCCTGTCTATTTTAATTTTATATTAAAGATATACATGCTATTAAAACAATTAAATTCAAAGCGTTATTATAACTTCACTTATGTCTATTGCTGCTCAAAAATAACAAGATTAAAAAAGGATAACTTCTTGCATAGGAATTAGTGCATAAAGAAGATATGCATTAATTTCTGACAATACTTGGTTTATAAAGGGACTTAATGAAACCAAATACCGATGTCTTGTTTGCATTAAATGATATTCCAACAGTAAACCAATCCATTACTGCCGCGTTGCAACATATTCTGGCGTGCTTCGTAGGTATTATTACCCCTTCTCTGATTATTGGCACTGCTTTAGGACTTGAATCTGAAATACCCTATCTTATTAGTATGTCGCTGTTTGTTTCAGGCGTTGCGACTTTCATTCAAGCAAAAACCTTCGGGCCAGTAGGTTGCGGTTTAATTGCGGTACAAGGCACCAGCTTTGCGTTCATTAGCGCGTTATTAATAGCTGGGCTGTCTATTAAAGCTAACGGGGGCAGCAAAGAAGAAATACTCTCTACTCTGCTGGGCGTTTGCTTTATCGGGGCTTTCATCGAAATTATCGTCAGTTTGTTTATCAATAAAATTAAAAGGGTAATAACGCCATTAACCACAGGTATCGTTATTACTACTATTGGTATAAGCCTTATAAAAGTAGGTATCACAGACTTGGCTGGCGGGTTTGGCAGCCCTAATTTTGGCAGCATTGAGAACCTTGCTCTTGGTCTATTTGTACTCGTTACTATTATTGCGCTTAATGTTTCTAGTAATCCTTGGGTAAGACTTTCCGGCATCATGATAGGCATGATTTTGGGCACGGTCGTGGCCTCTATCTTAGGCTGGGTTTCATTTGCTAGTTTAGCCGAACAACCTATTGTCAGTATTCCAGTACCTTTTAAGTATGGAATCAATTTTAACCTCGATATATTCATTCCCATTGCGCTTATTTATTTTCTGACTGCACTAGAAACCTCCGGCGACCTTACTGCTAATAGCTTATTTTGTGGCTTACCGATAAAAGGCCCTAAATATATAAAAAGAATCAAAGGTGGCATTTTAGCCGACGGTGTTAATTCGGCCATCGCCGCCGTATTCAATACCTTTCCAAATACCACATTTGGGCAGAACAATGCCGTTATTCAATTAACCGGTGTAGCAAGCCGACATGTGGGCTTTTACGTGGCGGCCATGTTAGTCATTTTAGGCTTGTTCCCTATTATCGGCGGCGCACTTCAATTAATGCCTAAACCTGTACTTGGTGGTGCAACATTAGTCATGTTCGCCACCATTGCCGTTGGGGGTATTAAGATATTGGCTAGCGAACCTATAGACCGTCGTAAGTCACTTATTATCGCGACCTCGCTAGGCACTGGCTTAGGTGTGCTGATGGTACCTGATGCCATTCAAGGCTTACCTATAGCCTTTAAAAACGTGCTTTCCTCCTCGGTTACTTCTGCAGGCTTTACCGCCATTATCATGAGTATTTTGATTCCAGAGAATAAGGTTATCGAACAAGAGAATACTGATTCCTCGCTTTCAGCATCAGTAGAAAAAAATTAAACAATAATCAAATAGAAATTCGACTGCTAATACCAAAAAATTGCCTTGTTGAGCCGTGCATTACAACAACTAAACTGTTTACGCCTACTACTTAAAGCAAAAAAAGACGTGAGCTATTTAATACATAACTAAAAAGCGCGTTGCGCAACAACACACACTAGGCTGCTCAATGAAAAAATTTACGCATAAAACCCTCTATTTAACGATGCTTTCGCTCTTTGCCTCATACTCGGGTGCTACTTTGGCGCAAGAAACACCGAGTGATGAAGACATGGAAACCATTTCAATTACCGGTGTAAAAGACCTCAACTCACTGATTCCAATAGAATCGAAAAGTGCATTTGGCTTAGATAAGTCTTTGGTAGAAACACCACGCTCGGTAACCGATATTAGTTCAGACCTAATTGAAGCGTACGGATTGCGTTCTGTAGATGATCTCGTACGAATAACCCCTGGAGCCTTTACCAGTTCATTTTTTGGTATTCAAGGCGCCATGGATATTCGTGGTGAATCGGCAGATAACTACTTTCGTGGCTTTAGACGAATTGCCAACCCAGGTGCGTTTAAAACCAATATTCGTGGGGCAAAAGGGTTGGAAGTTATGCGGGGGCCGGTTAGCCCTTTATATGGAAACGGTAGTGTAGGCGGGCAATTAAATTACTCACCCAAATCGGCTAAATCAGATGCCACAAAATACTTTGATGAAGCTACCGGCGAAATCCACTTAACCCTAGGCACATACGATCAAAAAATTCTTGCTGTAGAGGGCGGTACACCTTTCATGTTTGGTGATAAACAAGCAGGCGTATACATTTTTGCTGAAGCAGAAGATTCAGGTTCCTATTACGATAATTACGAGCCAACGAATGAGATTGTGCAAGTTGCATTTGATATCGATTTAACCGAAGACACATTGATGGAATTTGGTTTCCAATACCAAACATCAGATGCCATTCAAGTACCAGGATGGAACAGGGTAACCCAAGATTTAATTGATAATGGCACCTACATCACAGGTGCACCCGTGGCAAAAAATTCAGATAACCCTATTGGGGCAGATAGACTACTGCCTCAAGAGTCGGGTTTTATCTCGCCATTTGCGCCTTACTTCATTAACTCGTCGTTTTCAGGCGTAGGTACTTTTTGCAGCCCGGGTACCGCCGATAACAGTAACTATACTTATAACGCTATGCTGCTTTCTTGTCCTGGTGTGGCTGACGGGATTGAAAATGCCTATGCACTCAGTAACCCCGGCACCGCGCAAATAGATCATAAAACGACCTTTATTGATGATATTGATTTCGCTGACTCGACAGCATTCACTGCGTACTTAGATTTTACGACCTATTTGTCGGATGATATGACGTGGAAGAACCAGTTTTATTATGATTATATGGATCATACTAAGTTTCAGAGCTGGGGCTTTACCGCAGATTACCCTGGGGCCGAAGCTATGGAATTTAGAACAAGTCTAAACTTTGAAACCTTTCATGATAGTGCCACCATTCAACACATTACCGGTATCAGTATTCGTAACGAAGACCTCGACTACAACCATGCGTACTACGACGAAACCTTCGACTTTCGAGACATTACCGTAGGGCCTACCCCTGACGATAGAATTGATTGGGCGGTAGATGACCCCTATGAAGATGCCACTATTATTTACGATGAAGACGGTAACCCTACCGGCATTGATGGCACGGTAAGAAGAAACTATAACGAAGAGCAGGTTTCCACCATGCTTAATGCGGGCTTGTTTTATATTGCCGATATCACCCTTGAGTCTTGGAGCATCTTACTTGGTGCTAGGTACGACTATTTCGATGTTGAATCAGAAGACCAGGCCATTTCCTTGTTAGGTATTCCGTTTGGCGATGGTGAGGTGCATACCGATACCGAGTCAGCGTTTAGTTACAATGTGAGCGTGTCGTACAAGATGGAGTCGGGATTTGTGCCTTACGCCACTTACGCTGAGTCGAGTTCACTAAGCACCAATCAACTTGGTGGGATTATTCCAAGTAGTGTGGATAACGGTGAGTATTTAGCAGAATCAACCTTAGCCGAGTTAGGAATTAAATACAGCAGCGACGATGAATCACTCTATGCTGCCCTCGCCATATTTGATCAGGAAAAAACCGACAGAATCGGGCAAACCTCAGCGTTAGTAGCGGTTTACAGTGAAGGGGTTGAATTTGAAGCTCGCGCTATTTTGAATGAAAGTTTCTCGCTTACTGCTACCGCTACCCATATTGAAACCACCGAGGTGAGTGATGGTGCATTAGCGGTGATCAACGGCGCTGACTTTGCTGCCCAGAATGGTCTTGAAGCGTATCAAGTATACGGAGGCCGAATTGCGGGCAACCGGTCTACCTTTGTAGGCGAAGGTGTAGAACTTGACCGTGGCGGCCTACCTGACAACACTGTGAGCTTGTTCCTGAACTATAACAAGCCTTTAGAAAGAGGCAGAGTAACAGCTAGCCTTGGTTTTGGGTGGGCGGATGAAACCTACACCGATGTATTGGAAACCATATTGCTGCCTAGTTACATGGTATGGACTGGCTCGGTGGGTTATGTAGCTGAAAACTACCGCATACTACTCAGCGTAAATAACTTATTTGAAGAGGAGTATTACACGTCTGCCGACTTGTTCGACTCTGTAGTGGTTAAGCCTTCTGAGGGCCGAACGGGCTCAGTCATGTTTAGCTATTCTTTCTAGCGGAAACATCGACCACCGCTTTCGATTTTCAGTGGTGGTCGTTTCTACTTTCTTGCGTTCGCGGTGAACACTAACCGAAAGCGAAAAATTCGCAATACTGCCGCAGCTATATCGAGAAAGCATGCCTGCGACTTAGTGTATTCGCCGCCCCTATAACAATCTATTTACAACCTAAAGTCGAAAACCCATACAAAGTACGGCATCGTAGTCTATTAAAATGAGATGAAAGGTGACGCCATGACAACCGTAACCAGTACGCAGATTTGGGTGAAACAAGACAAAATCGACGCCACCCAAGTAGTAGACAAAACCCTATCTACCAATGACTTAGCTGAAGATGAGGTTTTACTTAAAACTGACAGCTTTGGTTTTTCAGCCAATAATATTACTTATGCCGCGCTGGGCTTTACCATGGGGTACTGGGGTTTTTTCCCCGCTGATGAAGGTTACGGCATTGTACCTGTATGGGGATTTGCCACTGTGGTGGCATCAAACCACGCTGACATTAAAGCAGGCGAGAAAGTGTTTGGTTACCTGCCTATGGCAAGCTACTGGGTAATCAAAGCCGGAAAGGTCGCCCCCCATGGTTTTTCTGATATTCACGAAAATCGTAAAAGTATTAGCCCGGTTTACGACCAATTTCTACGCTGCGCCGTTGACCCTGGGTATGATGAAAGCCGTGAAGCTTGGCAGCTAAATTTCCGTCCGTTATATATGACCTCGTTTGTGCTGGATGATTTTGTAGATGAATTTAGCAAAGGTGAGTCATTATTGCTCTCTAGTGCATCTAGCAAAACTGCATTGGGCACCGCTCAACGGCTTAAAGATCAAAAAGTTCACAGACATGCTAATTATCAAGTCATTGGGTTAACCTCTGCGTCAAATGTAGACATGGTAAAAGCGTCAGGTTGCTACGACCACGTATTTAGCTACGACGATGTAGAAACACTGTCTAAAGATCAGCAATACTGGTTGCTCGATTTTGCTGCCAACGGTGCTTTGATCACATCACTTGGCGACGCCCTTGGTGATAAGCTTTCCAAAGTAACGCTTATTGGTGCCACCGATTGGAAAGCCGAGCAAAAACCCAATAAGAATGCCTTAGATGCAGAAATATTTTTTGCTCCTGCACGAGTTAAGCAACGTCAGCAGGAATGGGGGCACGAGGCATTTTTAGCAAAATATGCAAAGGCCTGGAAGGGGTTTGCAGGAAAAGTTCAAGATACCTTTTTTGAGCAAGAACACACAGGCTCTCAGCAAATTGTTGCCCTATATTCCGACACCTTAAACGGCACCGCCGACACCAAAGCACTTAATGTCGTTCGCTTTGAGTAGTTGCTAACAGACACTATTTGTAACAAAGAGGAGAAGGCTTTCATGCATTCCTCTCTTTTGTATTTGGTGACGAGTCGTTATAGTGAAGAAAACTACTATTAAAGGCATGTCATGGGTCAGGAAACGTCTAAAATTCTCGTTGTCGATGACGATATGCGCCTTCGTAGCTTACTTGAACGCTATTTAGTGGAGCAAGGCTACCAGGTGCGAAGCGCTGGAAATGCAGAGCAAATGGACCGATTGCTTGAACGCGAGAACTTTCACCTTATGGTGTTAGATTTAATGCTTCCTGGCGAAGATGGCTTGTCTATTTGTCGTCGATTACGACAGATGGGCAACGAACTTCCTATCATCATGCTTACCGCAAAAGGCGATGAAGTAGACAGAATCATTGGCCTTGAAATGGGTGCCGATGACTACTTACCTAAGCCATTCAACCCCCGAGAGTTACTTGCACGTGCGAAGGCGGTATTACGTCGTCGCAATAGTGAAGCCCCAGGCGCGCCTTCTAAAGACGTTCAAGTTATCGAATTTGGCGAATACAAACTGAATTTGGCTACCCGAGAAATGACTGCGGGTACTACCCCTCTTACCCTCACAAGCGGCGAGTTTGCGGTATTGAAGTCTTTAGTTACCCACCCTAGAGAGCCATTATCACGAGATAAGCTTATGAATCTTGCTCGCGGGCGAGACTACAGCGCGCTAGAACGCAGTATTGATGTTCAAGTATCGCGATTGCGTAGAATGCTAGAGAAAGACCCCGCCAACCCGAGGTATATTCAAACCGTTTGGGGTTTAGGCTATGTATTCGTACCCGATGGTGAGCAGGCATAAATAACCATGGGAAAAATGGGTTGTTTATATAGGTTGGTGAAGTAGTGCGTCTGGTTCCTCAAAGTGCATTTGGCCAAACAGTCATGCTGATTGGCGTACTTTTGCTTATTAACCAAGTCGTTTCTTACCTGTCTGTAACCTATTATTTTATTCAGCCTAGTTATCAGCAAATCAACAGCCTACTTGCCACGCAAGTGAAATCGGTATTAGCAGAAGACTTATTAGTCAGCAATGACGACAGCAGAGCCCGCTATTACGACAAAACCGACATTCAAATACTCGATGCCAGCAAAGCAAGAACCAAAGGTTTAGAAAGCGCGGTTTATTATGGGTTTATGTCATCGCAAGTAAGCAAACAAATTGAGCAACTTGCCGATGTTCGCATTAGTACGGTTTCGCAAAAAACCGACGCCAGCGCACCTTATACGGTATGGATCTCGTTGTCTCGCTACCCCGACACTTGGATTGCTATACCCATAACCGGCTTAAACGAAGCGAATATTTCACCGTTAACCATGTATTTGATGGTGATAGGTATATTAAGTGTGGCGGGTGGTTGGCTATTTGTTCGGCGTATGACCATGCCACTGTCTTCTTTGCAAAAAGCCGCATTAGCGGTAGGTAAAGGTGAGCACCCCGCGCCACTTAAAGAGCAAGGCAGCACGGAAATGATTCAAGTTACCCGCGCCTTCAACCGTATGAATCAAGGCATCAAGCAGCTAGAACATGACCGGACTTTGATGACGGCAGGTATATCTCACGATTTACGTACTCCGCTGACACGCATTCGTCTTGCGTCTGAAATGCTGCCTGAATCTCAAAACTGGATAAAAGATGGCATTGTTAACGATATTGAAGATATGAATGCGATTATCGATCAATTCATCGACTACGCCCGCTACGACACAGAAGAGATAAAAGAAAATACTGACCTAAACAGTCTTATTATCGAATTAGCGCAAGCGCGGCATATTGAAGAGAAGCATCATATCGCGTTGAAGCTTAACGATATTCCCTTGCTTGATTTACGCCGCGTAGCCATGAAGCGGGTTATCGATAATATTATCGAGAACGCCTTTCGCTACGGCTCCGATAATATTGTTATCTCCACGTTTTATAACCGTAATGAAAAACGGGTTTACTGTAAAATACGCGACTTTGGCCCTGGTATTCCCGCAGCAGAATTAGAGCATGTATTTATGCCCTTCGCGCAAGGTGACAAAGCCCGAAGTACATCGGGCTCTGGCTTAGGTTTATCAATTATAAGACGTATTGTGGAAGCTCATGATGGTGGTGTGGAGCTACGCAATCACCCACAGCAAGGTTTAATCGCAGAGTTCTATTTACCCCTTCATGAGTAACCGTGCTGTTTCACCATTCGGCTATACGCCCACGCAGCAACCCACAACATACATCCCCCCATAGGTATTACCCAAAACGCAGTGGTAAGGGGGACATAGTTTGCCCATAACCCCGTTGAAAAAGAGGCCACTTGCACGCCGGTAGAGTTGCCAATAATACAAATGCCAGATAATACGGGGCCATTATCACTATCAATATTCATGGCTGCCGACAACATAAGTGGAAATAACCCACCTAAGCCAAGCCCTAACAGTAAGTTACCTGCGCCCATACTGTACAGGTCAGTGGTAAGTTTAATGGCAAATACGCCGCACAACGACGCTGTAGCCAATATGACAATGAGCCGATGCACCGACATAAATCGCAATAAAAAAGGAAAAACCAACCGGCTTATTACCATACCCGCAGTAAAACATGCGAGCAGGTTTCGAGATTGTTCACCGGTAAACCCAATGCCGTTTTGCGCATAGCTTACAAACCAATTTGCATTGCCAAACTCTACAGCCCCATAGCCAAAACTAAGCAACGCCATAAATATAAAGATAGGTTGTTTAATTACCGCACCAAAATTGAGTGTTTTACGCTGCGCTTTTGGTTGGCCTCGGAGCAATTTGGCTTGAGAGTGCGCTGCCATAAAGGTATACGCCGACAGGGCTAGCATAAATAGTGCAAGCACTTGAATTGGTCTACGCCAGTTTTCTTCTTGAAGATAAAGCAAGGTAACAAAAAACGAAGCGGCAAAAGTGCCTAAACTGAACATAAAGTCCATTAGCCCCATCATGGTAAAGCGCTTTTCTTCATACAAGCGGGCAATTAAGGTGTGCCCAATAGTAAAAATTGAGGAACTGACTATGCCTATAACGACGGCCACCACCAATACCCATTGCCATCCGTGTAATGACGATATAAGCAATAATAAAACAGCGTTTATACCCAACAGCGATGCTAACAATGGCATGTAATCAAAGCGACTAACGTACTTACCGCCAACTACGGCTCCCACCATCATACCCAATGAGAAAAGCGAGAAGAACAAACCACTTACCAGCTCTGACATACGCAGGTCGGCAGCAATATCTGGCAGTAAAATACCCCATAATATAAACAACATACCCAGTAAGAAAAAACCGGAAAATATAACAACAGTAATAGGACGACGACTCATCCATGCTCCTTTACAAACAGGGTTCTAAACGAAATAGTGCAATATTTTGGTGTAGCAGGGCATGATTTGTAGTTAAGAGACTTACTACAACGTTTTTTGATTTTTTGTTTGGAGCGTATTTTAACGTGAGACCGTTATCGACTACCAAGGACGCTACAGTACGCCTTTAGTATAACTCGCGCAAGATAGGAAACGAAAAAAGCCCGCGGCTAAGCGCGGGCAAAACATCAATCACGTTGAGTGTGATGAAGGTTGGGAAGGGAAGGGTTGCCTCCCCTAACATCTAACTGCGCCCTAAAAAAACGCAGCAAGAATTAGTTGCCAGGACCTGCCTTTACAATGGCGTCGCTAACATCGTATTTCTCAAAATTTTGCTTAAAGCTATTGACTAGATTCTGCGCATATTCTTCGTATTTTTCTGCATCATTCCAGGTTTGCTTAGGCACTAATAAATTATCGTTAACGCCTGATACTGCAACAGGCACATCAAGGTTTAAGCCTTCAATATGTTGGGTTTCAACATTGGCTAAATCACCCGATACAATGGCATCGATAATAGCGCGAGTAGTAGGAATGTCGAAACGCTGACCTGTACCGTAAGGCCCGCCAGTCCAACCGGTATTCACCAAGTACACTTTGGCATTAAACGCTTTTACACGCTTAATCAGTAATTCGGCATACACGCCTGCTGGGCGTGGGAAGAAGGGTGCGCCAAAACAGGTAGAAAATGTTGATTCAATATCTGAGGTTGAACCAATTTCTGTCGAGCCCACTTTCGCGGTGTAGCCACTTAAGAAATGATAGGCTGCCGCTTCTTCACTTAGTACTGATACAGGCGGTAACACACCACTTACATCACAGGTTAAAAATACGACAGAGCGAGGCTCGCCGCCACGGTTTGCTTCAACCCGCTTTTCAATGTGGCTTAACGGATAAGCCGCCCGTGAATTTTGGGTTAGCGACGTATCTTTGTAATCTGGGGTGCGAGTATCGTCTAACACAACGTTTTCTAAAATAGTGCCAAACTTGATGGCGTCCCAAATAACCGGTTCGTTCTTTTGCGAAAGGTCGATACATTTTGCATAGCAGCCGCCCTCAATATTAAACACGCTGCCTTCGCCCCAACCGTGTTCATCATCGCCAATTAAAAAGCGTTTAGGATCGGCAGATAACGTGGTTTTACCTGTACCCGATAAACCAAAGAACAAAGTTACATCGCCTTGCTCGCCTACGTTGGCGGAGCAATGCATGGGTAATATGTCTTTCGCAGGAAGTAAGAAATTCTGAACCGAGAACATGGCTTTTTTCATTTCACCGGCGTATCTCATGCCGGCAATAAGCACACGTTTTTTAGCAAAATTAATGACTACCACGCCATCACTGTTGGTGCCGTCACGCTCTGGGTCACACACAAACCCAGGAACATTTAATACTTGCCACGGGCTTTCGTTATTAACGTTCCATTTGTCTGGCACGATAAAAAGATTACGCGCAAAAACGTGCTGCCACGCAGTTTGCGTTCTTACTTCTAAAGGAAGTGCATGCGCAGGATCTGAGCCCACTTGAAGGTGAGATAGAAAATGCTCTTGAGTAGTTAGGTAGGCCTCTACTTTGTTCCATAAGGCATCGAATTTAGTAGCATCAAATGGCTTATTAACCTTGCCCCAATCGATTTCATTCTCAGTGGAAGGCTCTTTTACGATAAACCTATCATTTGGTGAGCGACCCGTTCTTTCACCGGTTTCAACGACCAAAGCCCCGTTAGTGTCTAACACACCCTCGCCCCGCTTAATTGCGCGTTCGATTAATTCGGCGCTAGGCAAATCAACCAATGGAGAGATTTTTAAATCCGTTTTTAAAGACGCTGCTACACTCATAACCGTAACCCTTAATGTAATCTTTCAATAGCACTTTCAAAAAGTATCATTTAACTGAGTCTAAAGTAAATAAAGGCATAGCGTTATTTCTATAAAGAATACTGATTATTAATCTGGATCAACTTTCGAAAAAAACGTAATAAAATTACATTTTTTATTTTAAGGAGGGATACCAAACGGGATACGTGGTTTTTTATCAACTTCCCCTTACAACAAGTGCTGTAAAGGGAAATGAATTAAGAGGTTTTCTTATTTTAGGGGCGACTTAAGGGTAAGGAGTACCCCCTTATTGATTAGTATCAGGTGAGGGTGCATTACCACTGTGAATCGCCTCAATATCGATACTATCGAAACGATATTCTGCATGGCAATACTGACAATTCATCTTAATGTCGCCATCTTCTTTTACTATGGATAAAAGCTCAGCTTTATCGATGTTACGAAGCGCTTCTGCACTGCGTTCCTTGGAACATGTACACGCAAAGCTAACCGCTTTCGCTGGGTACACTTCCACTTCTTCTTGGTGGTACAAACGATAAAGAATGTCTTCTACCGACAACGAGAACATTTCTTTTTCCGTTAAGGTTTCGGTTAACGTAGCAATATGATCAAACCCTGTTGCTTGGGTGATGTCAGTGGCGCTAGCATCTGTTGGTAATACTTGAAGCAGCATACCCGCCGCTCTGGCATTGTTTTCATCTTGTAAGTCGGTCATTAAGTGCACGCGAGTGGCTAACTGTTCTGACTGGGCGAAGTATTCTTCTAAACACTCAGCTAATGTTGGCTTATCTAATGCCACAATACCTTGATAACGCTCGCCTTCATCAGGAGTAATTGTCATCACCAATACCGCTTCGGTAAGTAACTCATCAAACGCTTCTGGAAGCGTTTCAAGGCTTTCATCCCAGCGGGCAATACCACGAAACGTTTGTTCATGGGTGGCATTAATAACCGCGTAACTTACGGGCCCTTTACTTTGAATTTGTAGGGCAATTTCGCCTTTAAATTTAAGCGTAGCCGTAAGTAAAGATGTTGCCGCGGCCAACTGCCCTAACAGACGCTGAATTTGCACGGGGTATTCATAGCTATGAACAATGTGCTTTAAGCTTTCATCTAAACGAACTAATTCGCCGCGAACGTTTGCTTGGGTAAATAAAAATCGATGTAATTTGTCAAAATCACTCATAAACTTGTCCTGTTAGGCAGCGTACTTCTACTGCTGCTTAAATTTAATAATTTGTCTGCGCTGTTTTTTATCTGGCCGATGTTCTGGCTTAGGACTATGAAAAGCGTTCAATTTTCGTGCAACTTGGTTTTCTTCACGTTTTGTTACACTTGTCTCAGTTTCTTCATATAAGTCTTGAGCAAGTGCTGCACTGAGTCGTTTATCACTGAGCCCTCGAACAATAACATCGCGATTATCCCAACCTGAGGGAACTTTTATCACTGCGCCAAGCTCTACATTCTTGCCGGGCTTGGTGCGCTGTCCGTTGTAGTGAACTTTTCCTGACTGAACCATGTCTCTGGCAATGGCGCGGGTTTTGAAAAACCTTGCAGCCCATAGCCACTTGTCTAGCCTCACATTTTGTGATGTATTGTTCGTTTCCATAAGACCTTTGTAATAATTTCGTAACGGTGCGGCTTTAGTGTTGTGAGCCCCACCTCGACTAGGCTATGATGGGTCGGACAAAGCGCGGTTAACCAAATTTTCACTTTAATAATAAGCAGTACCATCAAGTGGCGACATGACATTCGATAAACTCAATCCACAGTCTCTGGTTGTTTTTGTAAACCAGAACCAAAAACAACTTCACACGTTAATTGTGGTGCTGCTGAGCCTATATTTAATAGCCTTTGCCGCTAAGCTACTATGGCGAATTATACCTGAACCTCAATTATCTGCGACTCCCGCAGTGAGTTTTGCGCCTATACCTTCTACGGCTTCAGGGCAAAGTGGGGTCAACATACGCAAAATACAACAATTAAATTTATTTGGTAACGCGGCAGCCGCGCCTGCAAAGGTAGAAGAAGCGCCAGTTACCGATGCGCCTGAAACGCGTCTTAACCTTACCCTTACCGGTGTGGTGGCAAGTTCGGATGAAGGTTCTAGCACTGCGGTTATCGAAAATCGCAATAGTCAAGCGGTGTATGGTCTGGGTGAAAAGATTGAAGGCACTAACGCCACCCTGAAGCAAGTTTTCCGAGACCGAGTTATTATTAAAAATGGGGTTAGAAACGAAACCTTGATGTTAGATGGCATTGATTACGACGAAGCGAACAAACGTCGCCAACAACAAGCTAAACGTCGTCCACAGCCTGTTCCAGATGAGCGAGACGAGCCCGATTCAAGACAGTTAAGTGAAGAAGCCATTGAAGCAACCGCTTCACTGCGAGATCGCCCAGCAAGCTTTACCGACTTCATCTCTATTTCGCCAAAAACGGAAGAAGGACAGCTAATCGGCTATCAAGTTAGCCCAGGTAAAGAACCCGCATTATTTAAGTCAGCAGGGCTTCAAGCCGGCGATGTTATTGCACAAATTAACGGATTGGATCTGACAGACATGCAGCAATCCCAAGAAGCACTATCTGAACTTCGCAATGCTCAGAATATTGAACTTACAATCATTCGTGATGGCAGTTTTACTACGCTCTATCTCGATTTACCTGAGCCATCAGCAGAATAAGAATTAAAGGAAGACAGAATGAAAAGGCGCACTAGCCAAAAATTGTTATCTCGCCTGAGCACAGCCCTGTGCACGGCCCTTCTTTGTTTCTCGGTAACCGCCGCTGAATATATGCCTAATTTTAAAGACACTGATATTAGTGAGTTCATTAATATTGTGGGCAAAAACTTAGAGCGGACCATTATTGTCGACCCCAATGTTCGCGGTAAAATCAGTGTTCGAAGCTACGATATGCTGACTGAAGATCAGTATTATCAATTCTTTTTAAACGTGCTTCAGGTTTACGACTTTGCTGTGGTTGAAATGCCGAGCGGTATTTTAAAAGTAGTACGCTCTAAAGATGCTAAAACATCAAACATTCCTGTAGTAGAAGGTTCAGCGAAAGACGGTGATGAAATGATCACCCGCGTCGTGCCTGTTTATAACGTACCGGTAAGAGAATTAGCGCCTATTCTACGTCAACTTAACGACCAAGCTGGCGGTGGTAATGTAGTAAGCCACGACCCTTCAAACGTAATGATGATTACTGGCCGCGCGGCTGTGGTGAACCGCTTAGTTGAAATTATTGAGCGTGTTGACCGTGCAGGTGATGAAGAAGTTGAGATTGTGAAGCTACGTTTCGCCTCAGCCTCTGAAATGGTGCGTATTATCGACAGCATTAACAAATCACAAGGTAAAGCTAATACCGGTGCTAAGTCAGACCCTCGAGTGGTAGCCGACGACCGTACTAACTCTGTGATTGTAAGCGGCGACATTAAAGCCCGCCAACGTTTAATTAATCTTATTGAGCGTATGGATCAGGAGTTAGAAACCAGCGGTAATACTCGCGTAATGTTTCTTAACTATGCCAAAGCCGACGATCTAGTAAAAGTACTACAAGGGGTTTCTGCCAGTATTCAAGCAGAAGAGAAAAGTGGCAGCACCAACAGCCGTGGTTCATCTAACCGTGACGTCAGCATTGATGCCCATGAAGATTCTAATGCGTTAGTAATCACTGCGGAACCTGACATGATGCGCTCACTAGAAGAAGTGGTCCGTCAGCTTGATATTCGCCGCGCACAGGTACAGGTTGAAGCCATTATTGTAGAAGTATTCGAAGGTGACGGCACTACCTTAGGTGTACAGTGGGTGTCTGAAAATGGCGGTGGTACTCAGTTTAGCAATGGTGTCATCCCAGTAGGATCGTTGGCGGTAGCGCTTAAAGAAGCGGAAGACGATACCGATACCGAAGCCTATGTGACCGATGAGGGTGCTGTAGTTGAGGTCACCACTACTGATGAAGGTGATTATACTTCTCTTGCTAGCTTGTTAGGCAGTGCGAATGGCTTAATTGCGGGTATTATTGATAACGGCTGGGGCGCGGTTGTGCAAGCAGTTAGTACCGACACTAACTCTAACGTATTGGCCACACCGCACCTTACGACCATGGACAACGAAGAAGCTTATTTCATTGTAGGGCAAGAAGTACCGATTATTACTGGTACTTCTACAGGCTCGAATAACTCGAACCCGTTCCAAACGGTCGATCGCCAAGAAGTAGGCATTAAGCTTAAAGTCACGCCTCAAATAAATGAAGGCGATGCAGTTCAGTTATTAATTGAACAAGAAGTATCTAGCGTCAGTGGTGCCACCTCGGTAGATATCTCTATTAATAAACGTGAAATTAAAACTACGGTTATTGTAGATGATGGCGGCACGATTGTATTAGGCGGCTTGATAGACGAAGACGTTCAAGAAAGCGTATCTAAAGTGCCTTTATTAGGCGATATTCCTATTATTGGTAACTTGTTTAAGTCGACGTCTACCAGCAAACGTAAACGTAACCTAATGGTGTTTTTAAAGCCAACTATCGTTCGTGATGGCGCAACCATGAACTCTATTAGCCATCGTAAGTACAACTACATTCGTGCCTTACAGCTTAAACGCCAGCAAGATGGTATTTCACTAATGCCAAACGCTGAAAGCCCTAGTATGCCTAATTGGGATGATGAACTTTCCTTGCCGCCTTCATTTGAAGAATACCTGACTGAGAAAGACAACCTTGATGAAGGTAACGAGTAATATGGCAGGTCAAGACGAGCAACTCACCCTTGCGGTAGAGGCACAGGAAGAAGCGCTCGAAGCAATGGTTGATGAAGAAGGCTTACCAGAAGCCGTGGCTGGCCCTCGCCAGCTTTCGTTCAGCTTTGCTAAGCGTAACCAGGTATTGCTTGAAACCAATGTCACTCCTGCTGTGCTGTATTTTACGGAAAACACCCCTTTTGAAGTGTTTGCCGAAGTACGCCGCTTTTACGGCGAACCTTTTGTACCTAAAACTATTGCTGCTGATGAGTTCGAAAGCTTTCTAACCAGTGCATTCCAGCGTGATAGTTCTGCAGCAAAGCAGTTAATGGAAGACTTAGGTAACGAGAGCGATTTGTTTGCCCTTGCGGAAGATTTACCTGATACCGAAGATTTATTAGATAACGAAGACGACGCCCCTATCATCAAGCTGATTAATGCCATGTTAGGTGAAGCGATTAAAGAAGGCGCGTCGGATATTCACATTGAAACCTTTGAAAACCAGTTAGTGGTTCGGTTTCGTGTAGATGGTGTATTACGAGAGATTTTACGCCCCAATCGTAAGCTCTCTTCCATGCTGGTTTCTCGTATTAAGGTAATGGCGAAACTTGATATTGCTGAAAAACGGGTACCGCAAGATGGCCGTATTACCCTACGCATTGCAGGCCGCGCAGTAGATGTACGTGTGTCTACTATGCCGTCTAGCCATGGTGAGCGTGTGGTGCTGCGTTTATTAGATAAAAACAACGCACGGTTAAACCTAAAAGACTTAGGCATGACCCAGCAAAACCGCGACCATTTTTCTTCATTAATTAGAAAGCCTCACGGTATTATTTTGGTTACTGGCCCAACAGGTTCTGGTAAAAGTACCACCTTGTATGCAGGCCTTAGCGAAATTAACTCTCGCGACCGCAATATTTTAACCGTAGAAGATCCTATTGAATTTGACTTACCCGGCATTGGTCAAACACAGGTAAATCCTCGTGTAGATATGACCTTCGCCCGCGGCCTACGAGCAATTTTGCGACAAGATCCCGATGTGGTGATGGTGGGTGAAATTCGAGATGTGGAAACGGCACAAATTGCGGTTCAAGCCAGTTTAACCGGCCACTTAGTATTATCGACCCTTCACACCAATACCGCCGCTGGCGCTATCACCCGTTTAGAAGATATGGGTATTGAGCCCTTTTTGCTTTCTTCAAGTTTACTGGCGGTATTATCGCAGCGCTTAGTGCGCACACTGTGTAAAGAGTGTAAAACCCCTCACACACCGGATCCGCAAGAGTGTGAAGCCCTTAATATTGATGCCGATAGCAACTTTACCATTTACCAACCTCACGGCTGCGCTGCCTGTAACCAAACCGGTTACCGAGGTCGTACGGGTATTCACGAGTTATTGCTGGTGAATGAGAAAGTGCGCGAAATGATGCATGAAGGCGTGGGTGAACAGGCCATTGAAAAATATATCAGGCACTCTACCCCCAGTATTCGGGATGACGGGTGTCGTAAGGTACTTGCAGGTGTTACCTCTTTAGAAGAAGTCCTGCGTGTAACCAAGGAGGATTAGTATGGCCGCCTTCGCTTATAAAGCGGTAAATAACCGTGGCCGTAACGCAAATGGTGTACTGGAAGGCGATAATGCTCGCCAAGTGCGCCAGCAATTGCGTGAAAAAGGGCTCATTCCTTTAGAAGTAGAACAAGTTACCGAGCGCGGAAAAAGTGACGGTAAAAGTGGTGGTTTCTCGTTTTTTAAACCGAGAATTTCAGCCTCAGATCTGGCCCTGTTAACCCGTCAAATGGCCACCTTGGTAGAATCTGCCTTACCGGTAGAAGAAGCCTTACTGGCGGTTGCCGAGCAGTGTGAAAAGCCCCGTCAAAAGAATATGATGATGGCTGTTCGAAGCAAAGTGGTTGAAGGTCATGGTTTAGCCGATGCCTTGTCTGAATTTCCTAGTGTATTTGATGACTTATACCGCGCCATGGTGGCGGCAGGTGAAAAATCCGGTCACTTAGATACGGTACTTAATCGCCTTGCCGACTATACCGAACGACGCCAGCAAACTCGCAGCCAAATTACCCAAGCACTTATTTACCCATCGCTTATGCTGTTTTTCGCTTTCGGCATTGTGATGTTATTGCTGACAGTGGTTGTACCTAAAATTGTGGGTCAATTCGACCATATGGGGCAAGACCTTCCAGGTATTACCCAAGTACTTATTTCGGTAAGTACTTGGCTACAAAATTACGGCCTTATCTTGCTGGTAGTAGTGGCTATTCTGGCGGTAATTGTTCAGCGTGTGCTTCAGCAGAAAAAGATGAAGCTAAGGTTTCACAAAGTTATTTTGAAACTTCCGCTTATTGGCAAAGTGTCCCGCGGGCTTAATACCGCTCGCTTTGCACGTACCTTAAGTATATTAAGTGCCAGCGCCGTGCCTTTACTTGAATCTATGCGCATTTCTGGCGATGTACTTGAAAACCAGCATATAAAGAATCAGGTAGCCGATGCTGCCATTAATGTAAAAGAAGGGAGCAGCTTGCGCGCTGCGCTCGACAATACAAAAATTTTCCCGCCAATGATGATGCACATGATTGCATCGGGTGAAAAGTCTGGCGAATTACAGCAAATGCTTGGTCGCGCCGCCGATAACCAAGATAGGGAATTTGAAGCCCTTGTTGGTGTCTCACTAAAAGTATTTGAACCTCTACTTATCGTGTCGATGGCTGGCATAGTGCTGTTTATCGTAATGGCAATTTTGCAGCCTATTTTGGCCTTAAACAATATGGTGAATATCTGATGAAAACCTTAAAACGTAGTTCTGGATTTAGTTTGATTGAAGTAATGGTGGTGCTACTTATCATCGGCATTATGGCATCGATGGTAGCGCCGCAAATTTTGGGTAACCAAGAAGTGGCACAACTTAAAAAAGCCGCCGTTGATATCCAGCAAATGGAAAGCGCGCTTGAAATGTATAAGCTTCGAAACAATAAGTTCCCAACGACTGAGCAAGGGCTAGAAGCGTTAGTAACCGCACCAACCCTTGATCCCATTCCAAGAAACTACCCAGAAGGCGGTTTCATTAAGCGTTTGCCAGAAGATCCTTGGGGCAATCCTTATGCGTTAATTAGCCCAGGAGAATTAGGCGTAGTAGACATTTTTTCAAATGGCCCAGACGGTGAACCAGGTACCGATGACGATATTGGTAACTGGAACATTAACGAATACTTAAACTAAGTTATTTTATGCTTGGCCGCTTTCATCCTCACAACAAGCACACTGGCTTCACGCTATTAGAAGTGATGCTGGTACTGTTGCTTATGGGCTTAGCGGCTGGCTACGTGATGTTCAATGCCTTTGGCGCCAGTAAAGCAGACTTGCTAAAAAGCCAAGCCCAACGACTACAAGTACTGGTCGATATGGCAAGCGATTATGCCGTGCTAAACCAGCAGCAACTTGGCATTCGTATAGAGCAAAAAGACAACGAATACTACTTTGTTTTTTTAGATGAAAATGATGAGTGGCAACGTATTGAGGGAGAGAAATATTATGAACCTCACACATTACCTGAAGACTTCTCATTTACGCTAAATTTAGACGACTTGCCTTGGACCAAAGAAGACCAACTTTTTGACCGAGGCATATTCGACGAAACCTTAAGCGTGTCTGAAGATGGTGTTGAAATAGGCAGCGAAGAAGAAAAGAAACTGCCACCGCCGCAAATATTAATCATGTCTAGCGGCGATATTACCCCCTTCAGCCTTAGTTTTGCCTATGAAGGCGACTTTAACGACGAACCCGTTTATTTTGCGCTAAACAATGAAGAGTTTCCGCCACTAGAATTGGCTGGCCCCTTTGAGAGCCCAGATCAGTGAAAAGCCCGTTTTCGCATTCGCCCAACAATCAAAAAGGCATGACACTGCTTGAAGTCATGGTGGCACTGCTTATTTTTGCCTTAACCGGTACGGCTATTCTAAAGGCCGCAGGGGATCACTTAAATAACGTAGGGCAAATTGAAGCGGTAACCTTTGCCAGCTATGTTGCCAGTAACCGGCTTAACCAGTTACAGCTTGATGATACTTGGCCACCTAAGAACAATTTAAAAGGCAGCATGGAAATGGCTGACCGTACTTGGTATTGGCAGCAAAAAGTAACTAAAACCAACGACGATGAACTTCGCTCGGTAAGTATCAGCGTAGGCTTAGATTCAGATTATTCTGGCAGTGTCACGTCAGTAACTACCTTTGTGGCCAAGCCCACCAGCGCAGGCATTTAATGAAGCAGCGCGGATTTACTCTCATTGAAATTCTGATTGCCATGGCTATTTTTACGCTCATTGGTTTGGCATCTACAGGCCTGCTAACCACGGTAATTGATAGCAACGACTTATCTAGCGAGCGCTTTGAGAAGTTACAACAACTACAACGTGCCATGGTCATCATAGAGCGTGATATTCAACAAGCGGTGCCACGGCCAGTTCGCGCTGAAGGGGAAACCCAAACCGTAGTAATGGCTGGCGGCGAGGTAGATGATAGTGACGGCGATGGTATTGGCTTTGTGCGCGGCGGTTGGCACAACCCTCAACTCATGTTGCCCCGAAGCACCCTACAATATGTGGCATATCGCCTTGATGAAGACCGACTAGAACGCCTTTATAGCAACTACGTCGATAATGTTATTGGCTATGAACCTAAGACCCGTACCCTGCTTGAAAATATAGAAAGCTTTACCGTTGAATTCATTAGCGCTGAAAGTAGTACTGATGACAGCGACGATCTAAGTTGGAGTGAAAGTTACCAAGGTGAAGCGTTACCCACTGCGGTGGCGATTGAGTTTGTGAGTAAAGATTTTGGTTTAGTACGTCGTGAGTTTGCCTTAACAGGAGGTTCGGCGTAATGGGCATTCTTATTAAAACGGCTATCAAAGCGCCTACAAAAACACCCCGTTCGCAGCCTTCTCGCCAACAAGGCGTGGCGCTTATGATTGTGCTGATGATTGTAGCGCTGGTATCTGTATTGGCCACTGAAATGGGTACCCGCTTGCAGTTGCAAGTTCAGCGCACCATGAATATTAAAGACAGTAATCAAGCGTACTGGTATGCCTTGGGAGCCGAGGCCTTTGCAAGAAAGTCGCTTCAAACCTTGATGGAAGAAACCGGTGATAAAATTTCGCTAGACCAGCCTTGGGCACAGGAATTTATGTACCCGTTAGACAATGGCGGTTTACAAGCGAACCTTACCGACCTTCAAGCATGCTTTAACCTAAACGCTATTCTACAAGGCAGCGCTAGCGCAAACGTGAATAGTGGTGATGGCGCTACCGAAGCGATGGATGCCTTTCACACTATGCTTTTGGCCCTTGAAATTGACGATCTAAACAGCTTTACCGCTGATACCGTGCGAGACAGTTTGGCCGACTGGGTAGATGAGGATGACAATATGCGCCCTTATGGCGCAGAAGATAGCGAGTATGAGTCGAGAGAGTTTCCTTACTTAGCAGCAAACGGACTACTGGCATCGACAAGCGAATTGCGTATTATTAATGGTGTCTCTGCGGTTTGGTTGAATGAAATTCTTCCTCTGGTTTGCGTAATTCCCGACAACGACACCCTAGCCATTAATGTGAATACCATAGATGAAGAACATGCAGCGCTATTAGCCGGCTTAACGGGGTTAGATTTACAACAAGCCACTAGCTTGCTGGGTAACCGCCCACAAGATGGCTGGGAAGACGTAAGCGAATTTCTGGCCGAGCCGAGTGTTGAAGCATTAAGTTTATCTGATAGCCGAAAAGAATGGTTTACGGTAACCACTGAGTATTTTATTTTGCACACTAAGACCCGTTACAATAAAGCAACGTTTCAACTTTCTACCGTATTTAACGCAAGTAGTGACGCGGGCGTAAAAATAATAAAGCGCGAGTTTGGAGGCGTAAAATAATGGAACAACTCCTGATTAGGTTAGGTGCCACCGAGGCCGACCCAATTAGCTGGCTAGTATGGTCTACAGCCGAAGAAGAAATTATCGCTTCTGGTGAACTTCCCAATGCCGACGCCCTTTCTACCTTAGCGGAACGCGCTGGGCACCGTGCGGTAATTGCATTAGCACCTAGCAGCGAAATATTACTTAAATGGGTAGCTTTACCGCCAAGAGCGGGTAGAAAGGTACTTTCTGCTTTGCCCTTCATGCTTGAAGATGAATTAGCCACTGATATTAGCGAACAGTTTTTTGCTATTGGTCCTAAAGTAGGCGATAGCCAAGCCGTTGCCGTGGTAAGTCATGCAAAACTTCAAATGTGGCAGCAATGGTTAGCTGATGCAGGCTTGTTCTGTAACCATCTAATTCCTGATGTACTCGCCGTACCGGTAACTGAAAACGGTTGGTCTGTACTCACCCTAGGCGAGCAAATGTTGGTACGCCAAGATACCTTTCAAGGTATACAGGGCGAGCAAGCGTGGTTGTTACCCACCCTGGGCCATTTCACCAGCCAACAAGAAGCCCCGGTTGTCATTACCAACTATGCGGGTATTGATTTAAGTGGTGTGCCGAATATCACGGTAAATGACGCCCCTCTTGAGCTACCTATGCATGTGTTAGCCAAAGAGGCGATGTCGAGCAGTTTCAACTTGCTTCAGGGCGAGTATAAAGTAAAACGTACTCGTAATAATGCGTGGGCACAATGGCGTGTCGCGGCTGTATTAGCGGTACTGGTGTTATGTACCAGCCTGGTTGATAAAACCGTTACCCTGTACCAGCTGAAATCTGATAACGCGGCGCTCTCCAGTGAAATAGATCAAGCGGTAAAATCTGGGTTCCCCAATATTGGCGTTTATCGTAACGTGAAGCTTAAGCTGCAATATGAGCTCGATAAATTATCAAAAACTGGCGGCGACGCCTCTATGTTAGTGATGCTAGATCAGCTTTCAGAAGCCTTTGCTAGCACACAAGTAAAACCACAAACTTTACGGTTTGATGCCACCCGCACCGAAATTCGTATTCAAGCGCAAGGTAAAAGCTTTGAGGCATTAGAGCAATTTCGCCGACAGGCGGAAGGTGCTGGATTTACCGTAGAGCAAGGGGCTATCAATAACCGTGATGACAATGTGATTGGCACGGTATCAATTAGGAGTGTGTTGTGAACGCACTAGTTAGCAAATTTAAAGCGCTTACTGAGCGCGAGCAAATACTGGTAATGATCTCTGCTGTGGTAGTGGTTATTGGTTTATTTTATTTTTTGATTTGGTCGCCCCTTAATGCAGCTTTGCATCAGCAAAAGCAATTGCTAGATAACCAACAAAGCTTGCTGGTATGGGTAAAAGACAGTGCCGTTCGCGCTCAACAACTCAGAAAAAGCAGCAACCGCGCTACGCCTTTTCGAGGCTCACTACCTCAAGCCGTTAACCGCACTACGTCAAGTCACAGCATCGCTATTTCGCGTATGCAACCGCAAGATGATGAGTTACAAGTTTGGATAGACCAAGCCCCTTTTAATGATGTGCTGGAATGGTTAAAAACCCTTGAAGGCATGGGCATTGTCATCATTCAGGCCGATATTGCTGAAGCTGATGATCCAGGTTACATCAAAGTTCGCCGTTTACAGTTAGGAAAAGCATGAAGTCTAAGTTTGGTTGGCTAGTGGGTGGCATTGTTGCCTTTCTAATTTTTGCAATTGCTTACATGCCTGCTATTCAGGTGATTGGCAGAGTAGACTTGCCAAAAAATGTATCGATAAGCGGTGTCAGTGGCACATTATGGACGGGTAAGGCGCAAACCATCGTGGTGAACGGACTCCCTATTAATAACGTTAATTGGGAGCTTAGCCCCCTTGCGTTGCTGATTGGAAAGGTAAGCGCGCATGTAAAAGCGGGTAACATTCGCGATGTAAACGACATTGCTTTTGAAGGGCCATTTAAAACCAGTTTGTTTAATACAAACAAAGTAGAAACCACAAACTTTTCAGTTTATCTCCCCGTAGACCGCGTGTTGGCGCAAGTGAATTTGCCTCTGCCAGTTAACGCCAGCGGGCGATTTAAAGTGAAGCTCGACGAACTTACCTTTGGCCCTCAGTGTGTGGCGCTACAAGGCACAGGTGATTGGTTGAATGCCGCCGTTGCAGGTACACAAGGCCCAATCGACTTTGGCACTTATTCTGCCAAACTTCGCTGTGTGGGTGACGACATTGGTATTGTGGTCAGCGAGCCAAATCTACTTGGCCTTTCTATTGATGCTGTAGTTAGCCCAGACATGAAAAAAGTTAAGGTAGACGGGAAATTTAAGCCAGATGATAGCCTTCCTCAAGAAGTACATCAGGCGTCTAAATTCTTCGGACAACCCGATGCGAATGGTTATATCGCCATTAAATTACAATAGGCGCAATGCTATATAAGTTAGCGGCCTTCTTCACGAGTAAGGTCGCTAACCAATGGAATATTCATTAGGTCTTGCGCGGCAAACACCCGACCGGGAGCAATAACCGCAATAGCCTCAGTAAGCCCATCTAGCCCTGCTTCGCTGCGCTTCATTATATGAGAAAGCACAATACGTTTTGCTTCGGACTCTTTAGCAATTTCAATAATTTGCTTAGGCGTCATATGTAAGTTGGTGGCTGCGCTACCCGCTCCCTTTTCAATATCTTCAATAGCATTATGTAACACAAGCACATCGGCATGCTTAGCAAAGTTAGCTAATGTTCCATCCGCATTGTTGGTGTCGCCTGAAAATACGGCAACACATTTATCAATAGTAACTTTCCACGCCAACGCAGGGATTGGGCCATGGTGCACCGATATAGCCTCTATGCTGATATCATCACTAATGGATGTGGAAAAAGTGGTATCTGCAACAGTGTGTGCAGACACCTTATAATCATCTTCACCTTCTTGGGTATAAGAAGACAGGTATTTAAATGCCCCTTCTTTACCTATCAGCGCATCGAGATACGCTTGAGTACTTGGCATAAGGTCGTTACCTGCAGGGCCATAGACGGTTAAATCTGTATCTCGACGTGTGAAATAACTTCCCTTGATAAAACTGGGTAGGTCGGCGGCATGATCAGTATGCAAATGAGATAATAAGATGGTGTCTACATCGGTAAAATCAGCACCCGACGCGCCAAATTGAACACTACTTCCACTCCCAGCATCTACCAACACGTTAGCCTTTTCGTCTTTCCAAAGAAGGTAGGATGCAGAAGCACGCCCATCATCGAGTTCTGGACCGCCAGAGCCAAGCACTTGTAATGAAACTCCTTCACATACGGTAGTGGCGCTTGTATCCGTTGATGCATGCTGCGGCAACGACTTCTGAACGGAATCACCAGGTCTTGCTATTGGATTGGCTATTGGATTGGCTGTCGGGTTGGCCGAAGGCGCTGCACAAACAAAAAAGGCTGAGGTAAGTAACCCCAGCCCAATACTTAGTTTTGTACCTACATTAGAACAGTGCGGCTTCGCAACACGGGCTGAACTAGATTTCATGGATGTGACTAACATACTACGTACTCCTATTCAGCGCCTTGTTGCAGATTAGCCCAACACTGTGGGCTAACCGCATTGGTACGCTTAGCTGTTTTGCTGCTCTGCGATCATGATGGTTTTGATATTAACGAATTCACGCATACCATAGCCACCGTGCTCACGACCGTAACCACTATCTTTAACACCGCCAAATGGCAAGTTAGGCTGAGCTAACGAATAACCGTTAATGTTTACCATACCCGTATCGAACTCGTTTTTGGCAAGGGCGATAGCGTTGTCGGTATCAGTACTAAAGATACCACCACCAAGACCGTAGCGTGAATCATTTGCTACTGTCATGGCTTCCTTGTCGTCACGAACGCGAATTAGCGAAGCCACTGGGCCAAATAATTCATCGTCGTACGCCGGCATGCCTGGTGAAACATTTTCTAATACAGTGATAGGGTAAAAATAACCACTACTATCTGGTACTTCACCGCCGAGTGATAAAGTTGCCCCTGCGTCCAATGACGTTTTCACTTGCTCGTGTAATTCATCGCGTAAATCTTCACGGGCCATAGGGCCTAAGTCGGTATTTTCATCCGCTGGGTCGCCTACTTTAAGTTTCTTACACTGGGCAACAAACTTATCTCTGAACTCATCATAAATACTATCGACGATAACAAAGCGCTTGGCTGCTACACAGGTTTCACCATTGTTGATAACACGGCCTTTAATACAGGTTTCAACCGCTTGGTCGATGTCAGCATCTGCTAGCACGATGAACGCATCGTTACTGCCTAGCTCCATCACTGTCTTTTTCGACAAACTTGCTGCTTCTTTAGCAACCTGCTTGCCCACTTCGTCACTACCTGTGAAGGTT
Organism: uncultured Alteromonas sp.; assembly: GCF_963976965.1. Taxonomy (NCBI): domain Bacteria; kingdom Pseudomonadati; phylum Pseudomonadota; class Gammaproteobacteria; order Alteromonadales; family Alteromonadaceae; genus Alteromonas; species uncultured Alteromonas sp. The sequence continues at coordinate 82,208 of NZ_CAXBMP010000004.1, read as the reverse complement.
ACGCCGCGAACATGCTTATGTTTAATTAAGTCACTCGCTGTACCGCCATCAATCAATAGCGACTGATAAACGTTTTTAGGGAAACCAGCATCTTCATACATTTGTTGGATAGCCACGGCCATACCAAATACGTTTTTAGCATGCTTAAGTACCGTGGTATTACCCGCCATAATGTTTGAAACACTGTAGCGAATAACCTGATAAAGGGGGAAATTCCAAGGCTGAATACCTAAGATCACGCCAATAGGCTGGTAACTGATGATGGCACGACCACCTTCAAAAATACGATGTTCATCTTCAAGAATTTCAGCGCCATGTTCTGCCGTATAACGACAGATATTTGCACATAGCTGCACTTCTTGCCTACCTTGCTCAGCTACCTTACCCATTTCTCGGGTCATCAGGCTGGTTAAGTCGTCAATACGCTCTTCCATCAAATCAGCAAGGTTATTGAATAATTGGGCACGGGCGTCAAAAGAAGTTCTGCGCCAGTTTAAGTAGGCTTCTTGCGAGCGGGTTACCGCTTGCTCTGCATCATCCGCTGACATTAAATGATAATGATCTAGCTTCTCACCCGTTGCAGGGTTATACGTGTTGATTGTATCGCTCATTGTCACACTCCTTAATCCGTTTGTGATGGGAAGTAGTGCAACTACAGCGCCAGATTAGCCAGGCTAATGTTTCTAACGAAAGATCAACAAGATAGACTAATGATTAGACATTATGAGCGATATTCGAGAAAAGCCCGATAAGAAATTATTACGGAAATTTGTCACCATTTCGGTAGGGCTTACAGAGTATTTTTGAGTAAAACACTGCGGTTTACGATGTTATTTCAAAGGCAACTAGCAGCGTATATGTTGTATATCAATCGGTATATAAATCGGGAAAATGAAACTTTGCCATGGCTAACGTAAGCGCGACTTCATAAACACTTTGTCTCGAAGCATGATTAAGGGTAAGCAAGCCGATGGCGCCCCCTTTTTGCTTCACATTAGTAGTATTGAATAACTTATCCATTACAGGGCCTAGTTCTTCGCCCCGCTGCAATGCTTGATACACACTAACCGGTAACGGCAAATTGGCACTTCGGCCTATCGACATGCGCCCGCCGTTATAAATCGCCACGTAAGCAAAGGTAGCAGGACCATCTTCGAATACATCAACACCACCTTCAATAGCCACATACCACGAATCGTTTGTCTCGTCTTTGTGCATATCAATAAGTGCTTTTACGCGGTTTACCGCGCCTAGCCGCGTTTCTTCTTCGCTCATAGGCTGCTCAGAAACTCCACTAGGTACGCCCACTTCGTAAACATCGAAATCTTGCTCTAAGGTAATGGATAACGTGATGTGCGCCGCATTTACCTTAACCGGGTTTTTAGACCCTACAAATAATTTACTCAGCATGTTTACCTCCTTCGTTGCTAGAGACAGGGTTTGCCAAAATATCATCTAACATTAAACGATAGTCGGTAACAGCAGGAAATTCGGTAATATTACGGTTCGGTAAAGTGTTGTCAGGATTATCAACCGCAAGAAGGTGCTTTATACCAAACTCTTTTGCCGCATCTAATATTCGTATTGTATCGTCTACAAACAAGGTTCTCGCTGGGTTGAAGTTTAAGCGTGCGTGTAGCTTCTGCCACAGCAACTGCGACTCTTTAGTGACACCAAACTCATGGGTGGAGATTAAGTTATCAATATGTGCGTCTAACTGCGTACGCTCTATTTTTAACGACAAACTACCAGGGTGTGCATTAGTAACTAACACCACCTCGCGACCAGACTGATGCAACGCCTCTAAGAAAGGGACGGTATCGGGACGAATTTCAATAAGGTGCGCCAACTCGCGCTTTATCGGCATAATATCGATATCCAGTGTTTCTGCCCAATAGTCGAGGCAATACCACTGAATTTGACCGTGCACTTTTTCATAATGTGAGGCCATCATGTCACGACATTCTTGTTCAGGAATACCTTTGATTTCAGCCAAACGCGTTGGCAAATGGTCTAGCCAAAACCGGTTGTCGTAGTGCAAATCCAGTAGGGTGCCGTCCATATCTAACAACACCGTATCAATTTCATTCCAGGGCAGAAAGGGCAAGCGATTTTCCTTATAATGAAGTAAGCTAGTTACAGTAGGTATGATAACAAAGTTGTAGCAAGAGACATGCGAAAAATTGACCCGAACAAGCCGTTACCGCAAATTCACAATCGGGAAATTGTTGCCCAAAGTAAGCTTTTTCGCGTAGAGCGCCTAGACTTAGAGTTTTCTAATGGCGCAACGCGAGAGTTTGAACGGATGGCAGGTGGCAATCGTGGCGCCGTCATGATTGTTCCCATGATTGATAAAAATACCATGGTATTGATTCGTGAATATGCCGCAGGTACTCACTCCTATCAACTTGGCTTTCCAAAAGGCCTTATCGACCCAGGTGAAACCGCCATTGAAGCCGCCGATAGAGAATTGAAAGAAGAAGCAGGTTTTGGTGCGAATGAGCTGATTGAATTACACAAAGTTAGCATGGCACCTACCTTTTTTAATGCCAACATGACCATTGTAATAGCAAGAGATTTATACCCTGAACAACTAGAGGGTGATGAACCTGAGCCATTGGAAGTGATTCACTGGCCCCTTGCTGAAGCAGACGCGTTACTGGCTCGTGAAGATTTTGTTGAAGCCCGCTGTATCGCTGCGCTGTTACTTGCTCAAAAATGGTTGAAGGACCAATAGATTATGCCCGATGAACACCCCCACAGCGAACTATTAGAGCTCGCAAAAACCGTTGCCGTTGAAGCCGGCGAAGCTGTGCTTAAAGTGTATGATAAAGGCGATTTTGACGCTTACCAAAAAGAAGACGATTCTCCAGTTACTAGCGCCGACTACCTTGCCAACGATATTATTGTTAAACGCTTAAGCGACGCCACCCCCGACATTCCTATTCTGTCTGAAGAAAATAAGCATGCCAGCTTGGAAGAGCGAAAAGATTGGCCGCGTTATTGGCTTATCGATCCTATCGACGGCACCCAAGAGTTTATCGCCAGAAGCGGTGACTTTGCGGTGAACATCGCACTTATTGAAAATAATCAGCCTAAAATTGGTGTTATTTTCTGGCCCCCTGGGCAATCGCTGTATTTTGCCGAGAAGGGTAAAGGGGCTTATAAATCGTCACCTGACGGGGAAGAGAAAATTGCCGTCCGTAAGCTTGATGATCCTAAAAACAGTGTGGTGATGATTGCCATTAGTCGTAGGCAAAGCCGCGAAAAAGTATTAGGTCGTATGTGTGCAAAGCGGGTTTATCAAACCCTGCCATTAGGCAGCTGTTCGCTAAAAGCCTGCTTTATTGCAGAAGGTAAGGCCGATGTATTTATGCGAATTGGTGTAACGGGTGAGTGGGATACAGGTGCATCACAGTGCATAGTATCTGAAGCTGGAGGCAGTATTGCTGCTGCTAACTTCGAACCGCTTACTTATAACCAGCGTCATTCGCTAGAGAACCCAGATTTTGTAGTAATGGGCGATCAAAGAGTGCCATGGAAAGATGTTGTCCAGTATAATGATTTTGTAAACCCTCATCGTAATTAGTACGTTAGGTTATTTGGTCTATGCCATCTTCGAGTAGTCTCGAGTGGACATTATTATTATTTAAAGGAGTAATATTATGGTGACGACACGTATTCGTAAGGTAACAACTGCCTTGCTTGCATGCGGTCTTACGTTTCCTGCACTTGCTGACTGGGACCTAGATGGCGACACCAGTGTTTTGCATTTCCTTTCTACCAAGAATTCACAAATTACCGAAGTACATAAATTCGATAGTTTTGAAGGCAGTTTATCTAATGCTGGAAAATTGCGTGTTACGGTTAATTTGGCGTCGGTAAATACGTCAATCGATATTCGTAATACACGTATGCAAAACATGCTATTCAATGTGACAGAGTTTGCTGAAGCAACTTTCGATGCAACCTTACCTGAGTCAATGCTGAATTTAGCCGACGGCGAAGTGGCCAGCGGCAAAGTTGATGGCATTTTAACGTTGCATGGTATGGCGGTTCCTACTAGCTTCTCTGTAATGGCAAGCAAAGTAGACGCAGATACTTTAACGGTTTCAACTACCGCGCCTACGCTAATTAAAGCTGAGTCTTTCGGACTAACGGCAGGTATTGAAGCATTGCAAAAAATTGCAGGGCTAAAGAGTATTACTACTACGGTTCCGGTTTCTTTCTCCGTAACTTTTACCCAGTAAGTACACCTTATATAGAAAAAGCCGGGGCTTTACCTTTGAAGTAAAGCTGCCGGCTTTTTTGTGTCTGGCTGATTATGTTCAGCGCTTTAATCCACTAACGTGTACAACACGTTACGCGTTATTGACCAATGCTGGACGCATAGGCAGCGGCTTTTCACTTAATACTTGCTCAGGCATGGTTACCCACAAACTTTCAGGGAGTGCTGGCTCTTCTGCCTTGTACTGAGACAATGCGAAGTAATTCATAGCCACCCGCAAACGTTTAAGCGCGGTGCATTCATTCACTTCTTGGTCGATAACAAACACGCCCCATTTACGCATTTGTATGCCTAGATTATCACTGCTAGTAATACGAATAACCGGCGCAGCCAGTACCATTCCAATTAACACAGGTAGCAACCACATAAATAACGATGGTGTGTAATAAAATGTAGTCACACCCCAAATTACGGCTAAACAACTCATAATTTGAGTATGCTTAAAGGCCACACTCCAAGGTACTTTTTTACCTTCACGTTCTTGTGCTTCCCATTTAACAGAATGACCAACAAAAACACTGATCACAAAGAAGCTATGATAAAACATCATTAACGGTGCAATAAGAATGGCCATTGTAATTTCTAATGCAGAACTTTTCAGTAACGAAAAGGTGCCACCAAACTCTTCTCTGCGTTTGATAAGCGCCAATACTATCCCTAGTACTTTAGGTAAAAATAACAACGCAGCTGTACCCCACATTGTGACCATCATCATATCTTGACGGGCTACCTGCCAGCTTGGGAATAACTGATATTCAGAGGTAAAGAAATCTGGAACAGACGTAGCACGGATGAGTGCATCAGCTGTACCTAGCGCTAGCATACAAAACAGTATTAGTGATGAAATATAGGCAAACGCACCAAATAAGAAGTGAAGACGGTTAGCCGCTTTCAGGCCTTTCACGTTCAGCAAACCTAAATGCTGAATGTTACCTTGTACCCAACGACGATCACGAATAGCGTAATCGACAACGTTGCTAGGGACTTCTTCATAGCTGCCCGTGGTATCGGTCAGTAAATAGGCCTGCCAGCCTGCACGGCGAAGTAGCGCAGCTTCAACAAAGTCATGACTTAAAATTTCACCACCAAACGGGGCGCTGCCTTCTAATTTAGGTAAACCACAATGCTGCATAAAGGGCGCAATGCGAATAATCGCGTTATGACCCCAATAGTTGGCGCTATCGGTTTGCCAAAATGACAAACCTGTTGCCAGCATTGGGCTGTAAAGGTGCGCAGCAAATTGTACAAAGCGGCCAAAGAAGGTATTTTGACGTACCGGCATAGGGATAGTTTGTACTAATGCGGTATCTGGGTTTTGTTCAATACGGCGGGCTAAATCTAACATTCGCTCGCCAGTCATAATACTATCGGCATCTAATACAATCATAGATTCGTAGTTCGCGCCCCAGCGTTCGCAAAATTCTTTTAAGTTACCCACTTTGCGATGAAGGTTCTTTTCCCGGCGACGATAAAATACCTGCGACGCGTAGCTGCCTAAACGCTTGGTCATACGTTGCCACGCGCGAAGCTCGGCATCTGCTTTGTTTTGATCCCGTGTGTCACTTAGCATATAAAAATCGAAATGATCAGCTTGTGGCGTATTCATTAACTCACGGACACACGCTTCAAAACCCACCATAATTCGGCGCGTATCTTCATTGTATACAGGCATTACCACCGCATGGCGCTGAGTTAACTGTGTGGCTTCATCAGGCTTACTTTGCTTTTTACGTAAGCTTAAAGGGTCAATATTAAACAGTTGTAGTACAAAACCGATAATACCGGTCCAAAAGGCCATACACAGCCAAGCGAACAACATTAGGCCTAATCCAAGCTGGGCCATCTCAAGTTTAGTTAACCCATTAGGAAGAAAAATTTCATAAAGGCTCCAACCGGCCAAAGCCGTACTCGGAAGCACTAACATTGCCATTATAAATAAGCGCATGTGCTCTCCTGTCGTGATGAATCGATCACGCTTTGTTGAGGATTTAGGGGAAATGGAAGCATTACTTGGGTTGATAGACATAATTCCAAACCTCACTGATACGTTTGCCATCTAGCTCGATATAAGCACGCATATCTACCGTGCTTTTGTCTTTGGGCATAAGAAGAAAAGTGGCGCGCCATTCTTTACCTTCATTAACGGGGTAAAGGCGCTGCTGAGAAATTGCACCATTGCTACCTTGCACAATAAGCTTGGTAGTGTCTGGGTTGAAGCTTGTAGCCGTATTTTCATTAGCTGACAATTCAGGTGCTGCCAGTTCCGGCGATGAGAAGTCAGGAGAAGAGAAATCAACAATAAAGCGGCGCTGAGCCTGCTTTGTTTCATCTTTCACTTTCTCGCCAGGTAACGACGGTTTACTTTGGCGTGTACGAATAACGGTTGCTAACTCGCTAACAACGGGGTTTCGCTCTACTGTTTTTAAGGTATACGCAAAATAACGAGATTCACCGCTAAGTAATGGCGCTTCAGGCACCCAGTACGCCACAATATTGTCGTGCGTCTCTGAGTTAGTCGGTATTTCTACCACCTCTAAGCGACCTTTCTCGAACCCTTCGGTGGGCGTTACCCAAAGGCCTGGGCGAATATGATAGTTTGCTTCACCATCTAAGTAGTTACCCCACTCGCCATCGCGCTGTAACATGCCAAAACCTTTTGGCGCGCTGTCACTTAACGAAGTAATTTGTAGTTTTGCTGGGTTAGTCAATGGACGCCAAATCTCTTCATCTGCATGTGTCACCATTAATACACCGTCGCTGTCATGTACTTCAGGGCGATAGTCGTCTGAGCGCTTTTCACTGTTTTCGCCATAAAGAAACATGCTGGTAAAAGGGGCGACACCTAGCTTTTCTACATCTTCGCGGGCAAACAACCAGCTTTTCACATCTACTTGTGTATCTATGCCTGGCTCAATGACAAACTTGTACGCACCGGCCACTGACGGACTTTCCAGTCGAGCATAAATCGTAATAGGCTGGCCTTCTTTAGGCTCAATAAGCCAAAATTCAGTAAAGTGAGGAAATTCTTCCCCTTTCGTTAGGGCAGTATCAATGGCAAGCCCTCGAGCAGAAATACCATATACTTGGTTCTTACCCACTAGACGAAAATAAGAGGCCCCTAAAAATACGGCAAACTCATCTTTATAGGCTTCATTTTTCAATGGGTAATGAACCCGGAAGCCTGCAAACCCCGTTTTATCGTTGGTCAGCCCTGCTAACGGCGCAGCTTTGTCGTCATAGCGGAACATGTCACTAGAAAAGGGAATACGCTGAGCGCTATTAGATTCATCGATAGTGTGAACTGTCACAGGTAGCTCATAAAGAAAGCCAGGATGAAAAAACTGCACTTCGTAGTCGTTCTCGCCATTCCACAGGCTTTTTTCAGGATTAAAGCGGATAGCCCGATAGGTTTGATAATCAATTGATTTTAATCCGTCATCGAGACCATGATCGTTTTGCTCATAGCTTTCCTCGGCAGACGCTTTTGCGGCGTCGATAACAGATTGAAGAATAGGGGATGCATCACGAGGTTCGTTGCTATTACTCACCCCTTCAGCATTAATCACTGGCGCGACTAATAATGACAACGCACTGGTAATCACAACCGCAACGCGAGAGAAAAGTGACCTGGAGCGTCGCTTAGTTACTTTGCTGACGCTCTTCACGCCATCAAAGCGGCCTTGTTTAAACTCTTGGTGCATGTCGTAATCTCCGTGAATTAGGGCTATGCCAAAACGCGTTCAAAAAAGCCACCAGCTAACTCCGTAGATGAATGCCCAAAGGTGCTTTTTTGATAGGAACCTCGCTTACCCATAAAGGAAGAAGAACTGGGTAGCGAATTAACCGCGCTTGAACTCATTAAGAGCAGTTGCAAAGAATGATCCAACTTATCTAAAAGAGGTTGAATAACCATCAAACGTCATCTTTTCAAACATTTACAAAAGTACTTTTTGAATTTAAGCGCCATCTTTCACTGTGTAAAAACGTACCAGTCATTAGACGAAAGGATATAGTGTTGTTTTTTAGATACACATTTAGCAGATTTTGTTGTTCAGATAATCAACACTATTTGATAAATCTATTCCGGAGATAAAAAGCAGCTTTAGGTAAAAACCGCTATCTTTCTGTATGTTAAAGAAAAATCGTCTATTTAACCATCAGTTCATATCGTGATTGGCAAACCCTTTGCAAAACTAACTTCAGATTTAACGATGGAATTCGCGATACTTGTTTGCACATCACGATGCACAGGTTCGCAAAATTTGAAGCGCAGGTATTTTTTCTTTCTGCGATAAATAGGAGTTTTTTCAAATGCGCAAAGCAATCACTTTACTTACAGCACTTACCGCTACCGCAGCCTCTTTTGCAACGTTAGCCGAGTCTCCAGACTGGCGTTATGTAGAAGGCGGCTATAGCAAGATGGATTTTGACGATAACGAATCGTTCGAACCCGATGGTTTCGTACTAAGCAGCAAATATCTATTAAACAGCAACATTTACTTAAACGGTGAATACAGCAACTTTGAAGAAGGCAGCTTCGATTTCGATATGCTAACCCTAGGTGCTGGTTACAGAATGCCACTTAACGCCACTACCGATGCATATTTCGGCGCCAACTTTGAGCGTATCGATGGCGATTTCGATGATGAGACGGGCTACAGTGTGAATGCTGGCGTTCGTTCTATGGTGACTGAGCAGGTTGAGCTTCTAGGCGAAGTAGGCTACTACGACGTTGAAGATGGCGATGCCACGTTCAAAGTAGGCGCGAACTATTACATCACCCCTCAATGGGCCGTGGGTGCCAACTACAAGCTTATGGATGACTTAGACGTCATGCAGGTAACTGCACGCTACAGTTTCTAAACCTTTCTCGTTTTGGGATGCTCTCCTGATGAAAGGTAGCCGGGTCACTCGCCCGGCTTTTTTTATTCTTCAATTTACGTACAAGCTCTGTTTTAAGCAGCAGGTATACCTACTCTTCTTCAGCAGACTCACTTTGGGATGTCACATCGCCTTTTGGTCTGATATCCACGCTCTCGTGAAGCTCTGAATACACTAGCACGGCCTCACCACTTTTAAGCGCATCTAATACCTGTGTCACTTTGGTTTCCATAGTGACGTCTTCAGCGCCGTATTCTGTGCCTTCTCGCAGCACAAATGCTTCCACTAAACTATGTAGGGTTTCGGTATCAACCGCGTCGATTGGAATTATCATCTCTGCCTCCAGAAAAAAGTGAGCTCACGCTAACGATTAAGCATGAGATAAAGCCAGCTAACGTGCAAACAAGATAGGAAACTTACACGTAGGGCGTGGTGGGGTTAATGGGCAGTACATCGCTAACGTACCTTTTTACCCTTTCATGAAGCCACACTTTAGGGCTAAACACCGAACCTTGCATAAAGCCAACATGGCCACCACGCTCACTGAGTTCAAGGGTAACATTGCGTGCTAATTCTTCTTCTTTAGGCACCACTAAATGGTTCATAAAGGGGTCATCAATACTGTGTAATACAAGCGTAGGGCAATGAATAGCGCTCAAGAAGTGGTACGCACTGCACTTCTCGTAATAGTCGTTCGCGTCTTCGAAACCATGCAAGGGCGCTGTGACTTTTTCATCAAATTGCGCAAAACTGGAAATGCCATCAACATCATCACCCGTTAATTGGATAAGTTTACGATAGTCGATAAACGACATTTTCTTTCGTAGCGTGGTTTTTATGCTGTTTAAGAGGTATTTCTGATACACCCGCGAGAAACCGTGGTTAATTGATTTGGCACACTCAGACAGCTTCAACGGTGACGATATAGCAATAGCCGCATTCAGCCACTTTTGCGCGGGGTTCTCACCAAGCAGCTTTAACAGCATGTTACCACCAAGCGAAAAGCCCACAGCAACTTTAGGGAGTTGGGGGAATTTTTGGTTTAGCCAATCAAGAAAAAAGCTCGGATCGCCAGTCTCGCCAGAATGGTAGCCTCTTGGCTTTAGGTTCGGAACACCGCTACAGCCACGATAGTGCATCATCACCACTTGCCAGCCATTTACCGATAAATTGGCCATCATATCATTGGCGTAATGTGAACGAATGCTGCCTTCAAGGCCATGGAACATCACAATAATGCCCGAAGGCTCTGCGGGCTTTGGCCCCCATGCAACGTCGACAAAATCGTCATCTGGCAATGTTAGGCGTTCCATGCTGTATTTTAGCGGTAAGCGTTTTTGAATGAAGCGTGGCCATATAGTTTGAACATGACGGTTCTTTGCCCAACTTGGTACCCGAAAGCTGCTTTTTATAATCTTTCCATGCGATAACGCGATTTTGCTCATGATGTTTTCTTATTTTTTTCTACGACAATTGCTTAAGTAACTGGCTAATTAATTCACGGGCTTCCTGTTTTTCTCGTAGCTTATACCCATTAATAAGTGCAGCGATAGAGGCATTGAACACACCTGACATACTAGAGGCGCCTGAGGGCAAGGACGCTAAACCAAGGCTATTAACCGTTTCTACAATAATAGCTTGTTGCGCTTTTTCTAATTCCAGCTCGTCATCTTTTAGCTGATTGTATTTCGCTAAGGCCTGCGGGTAGTTTGCATCTTGTTTGTCTTCTGGCTTCGCTTGCTTTCGCTCAAGTCGATGTTGCTTAAGAGCGTGCTCTGATGCTTCAACGGCGTTTATCACCGCGTTTAACTGAGGCAAATTAATAATGAAGCCATGTTCAATACACCAGCATATCAACAATAGTATGTTTACGTTCACACCATGGCGGTCTTGCAACAAAATGGCAAGTGGCGCTACGTCGCCTTTGCCATAGCGACTACCTGCGTATTGCCAAAAATCTTCTGCATTTACAATCGCATTACTGTGCTTCATAGCTTGCGCGCTGCGCCTCCATTTGCTCTTGTGCATCGAGCCATTGCATCTCTTCTTCTTCAAGCTCCTGAGTGAGCTTTGCCTGTTTATCTAACAGTTGCATCAGCTCGGCTTTCTTATCATCGTTATACAAACTTGTATCTGATAACGATGCTTCAAGGGTTTTCAACTCGTCTGAACATTTGTCCATGGCCTTTTCGTGCTTCTCTAAGGCTTTTTTCAGTGGTGCGACTTGCTTTCTAAACTCTGCTTCTCGGCGCTTTTCTTCTTTACGATCGATTTTACGCTCGCTAACAGCGCTTGCGTCTTCATTTAACGCTTTCGCATCGCTGTTCGCTTTGGCTTTTTCGGCGGCTTGTTGCTTTAAAATCCAGTCGCGGTAGTCGTCTAAGTCGCCAGTGAACGCCGCCACTTCGCCGCTATCTACTAAGTAAAAGTCTTCGCATACCGATGAGAGTAAAAATCTATCGTGCGATACCAACACCATGGCACCCTCAAAGCCTTGTAGCGCAATATTCAACGCATGACGCATTTCTAAATCAAGGTGGTTGGTAGGCTCATCGAGCAATAACAAGTTTGGCTTTTGATACACAATAAGCGCTAACACTAACCGCGCTTTTTCGCCACCAGACATAGGCGCAACAGCTGAAAGCGCTTCATCGCCGTTAAAGCCAAAACCGCCTAAATAATCTCGCAATTGCTGTTCGGTAGCTTTTTCGTCTATGCGCTGTAAGTGCAAAATAGGCGTGGCGTTAGGGTCGAGAGTTTCTAATTGATGCTGAGCAAAGTAACCAATCTTGAGGCCTTTAGCAGTATCGAAAACGCCTTGTTTCGGGGCATGTACACCAGCTAACAACTTGATAAGAGTAGATTTACCTTGGCCGTTTCGCCCCAATAGACCAATACGGCTTCCTGGCACCAAGTTAAGCTTCACTTGCTGCAATACAATATGGTCATCATAACCTAACTGTACGTGCTCCATTTGCACCAGGGGGTTAGGCAGTGCAGCAGGCGGTACGAACTCAAAACTGAATGGGCTAGCCGCATGAGCTGGCAACAGCGTTTCCATTTTTTCAAGTTGCTTAATGCGGCTTTGCGCTTGCTTGGCTTTACTCGCTTTGGCCTTAAAGCGGGTAATAAAAGAGGTTAAATGCGCCACTTTTTGCTGCTGCTTTTCAAACTCTATATTTTGTAAACGAAGTCGTTCGGCACGCTGCCTTTCAAAGGCAGAATAGTTACCGGTATAGGTAATTAGCTGTTGCTGCTCAACACTAATAATTTGCGCTACCGTGTTATCAATGAACGCTTTATCGTGAGAAATGAGCAGCAAGGTACCTTCGTAGCGCTGCAGCCACTTTTCTAGCCAAATAACGGCATCTAAATCTAAGTGGTTTGTGGGCTCATCTAGCAACAATAGGTCAGAGGGGCATAGCAGTGCTTGCGCCAAGTTAAGACGCATACGCCAACCACCAGAGAAATCAGTAACCGGTGCGGTAAGCTGAACGTTGGTAAAGCCCAGCCCTGATAGAATAGTCGCGGCTCTTGCTTCTACATCGTAAGCGCCAGCTTGCTCTAGTTGGCCATGAATTTTACCAATCAATACGCCGTCTTCATCTTGCTCAGCTTGGTGAAGCTGTGCTTGTAAACGGCGAAGATTTCTATCACCATCAATAACGTACTCTATTGCACGTCTGTCGGTGGCAGGGGTTTCTTGTGCAACACTCACTATACGCCAATCAGCAGGTACTACACAGTCGCCTGCATCTACTGACATTTCGTTACGCAGTAAGGAAAACAGGGTCGATTTACCACAGCCATTGCTCCCTATAAGGGCGACTTTATGGCCTGGAAATACCTGCGCCGATGCACTTTCTAGCAGTACTTTTCTGCCACGCATTAGCGATACGTTGGTAAGCTTTATCATTCATAACCTTCGCGGGAACAATTTAGGTCGCGTATAATAGCAAATTCCTATCAAAATCTGATCAGGAAATGGCTTTTCACGGTATAATACTGAGTAAATTACGTTAAGAGAGCTGCAATGCAAAAATCGATTAAACGCCGCTTCGTTGCAGGCGCTACCTGCCCAAAATGCCAAGCGTTAGACACTATCTCGCTATATTACGAAAATAACGTAGAAAAGCTAGAGTGCGTGGCTTGTGGTTACAATGAAGCGCAAACCGAAGAACAAGTGAATGCCGCCACCCGCGAAAACGAAAACGTGATTGGCATTTTCAAACCTCACTAGTTCGCGGTTGCATCCATCACGTTTGTGTCACTTCTGATTTCACTGTTCACGCTATTACCATTAGCGCCAGTGTACTACTCATAAGCAGTAACTATTACGCATTCTGTGAAGATCCCGCCCACATTCGGCGTATCTTTACATTATGCAGTGTTAAAAAGCGCCATCTTCCATCACATTAACTCACTGATAGAAAAGAGTTATTCAACCTCACCACATTTACATTAGGCTGACTTTGGGCGGCATAAATCTTGAAATACTCTTTGAAAGGAGTATTTATGAAAACCGCAAATCGTTACTTATTTATTTCACTCGCCATTGTACTTGGGTTGCTCATTATCATTCGTATGAGCATGCCTTATGCGGCTCAGTGGTATATCAATAAAACACTCAGTCAGCCGGGTGAATACAGCGGCCGAGTAGGTGACGTAGATTTAATGCTATGGCGCGGTGCTTATAGTTTAGAGCATGTGTTGTTGTACAAGTCTAACGGACAAGTAGACAAGCCTTTGTTTCGCGCCGATAAGGTTGAGTTCACATTGAACTGGAGCCAACTTATCAAAGGGGCCGCAAGCGGTACTGTAAACCTTACTCGTCCTGAAATTAATTTTGTCGATGGTGCCACCAGTGATAACAGTCAAGCCGGTAAAAACGAAGATTGGCTCAACATTGCAAATCAACTATTCCCATTAAGTATCGATAAACTCAGTGTTTCAGATGGGAAAATTGGTTTTTATAACCCTGAAACCTCGCCTGTTATTGATATCTCGCTGCACGATATCCAAGGTGAAGTCACGAATCTAGTGAATAGCGATGCGTTATCTGACAATCGGGTGGCTAACGCTACAGTGAGCGCACAAACTGCCCAGCAAGGTACACTGAACCTTAAAGCAAAGCTTAACCCTGCCACACAAAATCCCACTTTCGATCTCAATCTTCAAGCCGACAATGTGGCACTAATTAACTTTAAGAACCTGCTGGATACCTACGCGCCATTCGACCTAGAGGCTGGCTCACTTACGCTGGCTGCCGAAGTCGCTGCCGATGATGGAAAAGTAAAGGGTTACATAAAACCCATTTTGCACCATGTGGAAGTATTTTCATGGAAGGGCGATATTGAACGAGATGGCGATGGATTTCTTGAAGGTACCGTAGAGCTATTATCGGCTTTTATTACTGAGATATTTGAGAACCAAAGTGAAGATCAAGTCGCTACTCGCATTCCGATTGAAGGGGATTTGAGTAGCCCAGATACCGATGTATTTAGTGCGCTGGGCGCCATTATCAAAAACGCTTTTATCAAAGCAATCAGCGGCGACATTGAAGAGTCGGTAGAGCTGGAAACCTTATCTGAACCCGCATTGCCTGATTCAACCAACACCACTGAATCAGACAGTCAAAGCACGTCACCTGATACGCGCTAGCTTTCTATGCCCTAGCGCTCTGCGCCCTAATACAACAAGCCTTTTCGTTACATCAAGACTCGCTAATGTTTCGAAAGCTAATATTAGGGTTCGGGTTATTAATAATGGGGAGGCGGTGTTTCTTCTGAGTCTTTGGCCATGTTCGAAGGCTCAATTGACTTAACCTTGTCGATAACGTGGCGTAACTTATAGGTAAGCTCATCTAGTTGTTGCTGCTGCGAAGACAGCGCTTCGTTTAAAGCTTCAATAGTATGCTCTTGAAACGCTATTTTCGTTTGGAGCTCTTCAATACTGTTGTTCGTACTATCGAGTTCTACCCGAAATGCGACACTGTCAGTACCGCTATTTTTATCTGTCATAATCTACTCTATTTACTGCGCTGCCATACTTCGGCAAGACCACTGCTACTTTCTGTCACAATATTACCATCGGACATAAAGCCAACGCCATAAACAACTGCAGTTGGCGGTGAAACAGTGTCTCGTGATGCAACCTGCCAAGCGTCAACTTCCTTTCCACTATTCAAATCCCATAAATACACTTGGCGTGATGGTGAGCCTGTTAGCAAATACTTACCATCATCAGAAAATACAGCATCAGTGAAGATTTTTTGTCTCGCAATAAAACTCAGCCCACTAATGGCCTCGCCAGTTTGCACGTTCCACACTTGTGATTTGCTTTGGCTATCGGCAGTAAAGGCAAAACGGCCTTTGTCGTCTAACGCCACTTTGGTTACCCGAGAAGGGTGCGTGAAGGTATGAATTATTTGCCCTGTATCTGTGCTCCATAAATACGCGATATAGTCGTTGCCACCAGTGAGCGCAAACTTGCCATTCGGGGAAATATCAATAGAGTTCACTTTTTCTTGATGCCCTAAAAACTCTAGTCTGCGCTGCGTTTTAGGCTCAAAAAACATGACCTTACCATTCGAACGAGCCACTAAGATGCCATTACCGTTATTCGAGATGGCGACATCTCGAATAGACGCTTCGTCAATACGCCAAAAGCCAATTGGGTCGCCGGTTTCAATGCTCCACAGCGCAAACGCTTCTCTGTCGGCAGTGACAACATGAGTATTGTCGGCTGATATATGTAACGAAACGACTAAATTATTGCCTTCCCCTTGATGGCTCCATTGATATAAAGGGGTGTCTTCGCCTATTTGCCATACATTGATGCCATTATTGATACCTGATACAACGGAGATAGTGCCATCCGGCGATATATCAGCTGCATAGGCCCCTTCTTCCACATGCCGCCATTGTTTAATTGGCGTGGTCTCAGGGAAGGTACATCCTATAGATCCACTTATTAATAAGGTGAGTAACAATAATCTGGGGAACATTTGAGCCCTAAACATAATCAAATAGGTTTCGCTTTGTGAATGCTAGGTTTAACATAGCATGGATCACGCATCTTTCACTATCGTGCAGACTGCCCTGGATGCAGCAGTTTAAACATAGACGCATGATGATAAAAATTTATGGAGACGTTTTATGCAGAAGTCGCTTGTTGCCTTATCTACTATTGCTGCCCTAGGCCTTTTTGCCTGTCAGCCAAATACCTCTGATGAGGCCGCTACTACCGGCACTGACATCGCTGAAACCGCCGATGTTTCGACAGAATCAATGACAGACGTACAAAAACAAGCGTACGCTATGGGTGCAAGTATGGGCTTGTTCGTGAGCAACCGCGCACAACAGCAAGAGCAACTGGGCTTTCCGCTAGATGAAGCGGCGTTGAAAGAAGGCTTTGAAGATGGCCTTAACGATACACTGAAATTTACCCCACAAGAAATTCAGCAAATTGCTCAGCAAGGCGAAGAAGTACTTCGTGCTAAGCAACAAGAAATGGCGCAAAAGGCCGCACAAGACAATATTGAAGCCGGCGCGGCGTATTTAGAAGAGAACGCCAAGAAAGATGGCGTGACTACTACCGACTCTGGTCTTCAGTATGAAGTGTTAGAAGAAGGTGAAGGCGCAAGCCCAGCAGCTGAAGATGTCGTTAAAGTTCACTACCGTGGCACATTGTTAGACGGTACTGAATTCGATTCTTCATACAAGCGTGGTGAGCCAGCTCAATTCCCACTTAACCAAGTTATTCCTGGTTGGACTGAAGGCGTGCAGCTTATGAAAGAAGGTGCGAAGTACCGCTTCCATATCCCTTCTGATTTAGCGTATGGCGAACGTGCTACGGGTTCAATTACACCTAACTCAACGCTAATTTTCGACGTTGAATTGCTAGAAATCGTTGAAGAAGCGGCTGCTGAGTAATATCACGCCGCGCTTCAACGCTGTGTAGCGGTTACGCTTTTGCGTTTGCCACTAACAATAAAAGCCGACACTTACATAAGTGTCGGCTTTTTAATGCGTTAACTAAGGGTAGTACTAGAAAGAACGAGTATAAGTGAAGGCTGCATCACAGATATCGCTACGAATACAGCAAACACACACCTTGCCTAGAAGGTGTATTAGACAGTTAACCATTCGATAACTCGCTGTTTATGCGGCCTATCGACAACCTATTTAAGTATGACGTGGTGGCGCGCGACGCCGTTCACGCTGCATTTTAAATACCGCAAAATGATTTAACAGATATTGCCCAAGCTTATACATCAATAAGCCAATCACGAGATACCCTGCGGTTATTAGGCTATCCATACGTACTACAATATCAAGTAAGCCGTACAGCACCATTAACGCGCCAGTTAAAAACAGCATGAACCCGGCTATAGTGCCGCCCATTGATCTGTTAGTTTCAGCTCGGCGCCTGTCTACAGGCTTTTTTTCCACCTTTCGTGCTTCATCTTCCATTCGAGTTTCCCGCTCATTAGCCGGTTGTTATTTATACTGCGACAACAACCTAAAGGTTTATGTTCAATATTTGCACAAAGTGGTTTAAATGGGAGATTTCGACGCATTTGTTTATTGCGTTCTATTAATTCACCCACATACACTAGCCATAAGATTTCAATTTAGCTAAATAATTGTGAAAACACCACTGATAACACGAAAAGGATATTTAAAGTTAAAACAGGAACTTGACCACTTGTGGCGGGAAGAACGACCTGAGATCACTCGAAAGGTAACGTGGGCTGCCAGTTTAGGTGATCGGAGTGAAAACGCAGATTACCAATATAATAAGAAAAAATTACGTGAAATCGACAGGCGCGTACGTTACTTACGTAAGTGTTTGGAAAACCTAAAAGTTGTAGATTATAGTCCCCAGCAGGAAAATAAAGTTTATTTTGGTGCTTGGGTAGAAATCGAAAACGAACAAGGGCAGGTGCTAGAACTTCGCCTTGTGGGTTACGATGAAATATTTGGCCGTCGAGATTATATTTCTATCGACTCTCCTATGGCTCGAGCCCTAGTGGGGAAAGAAGAAGATGATGATGTTACGGTAAAAACTGAAACAGATGTAAAAGAATGGTGGATAAACCGTATCTGGTACGATCCAACCGATAAACTGTAATAAAGTTAAAACGTTTTCCATGAATACTGACCATACAAACAGGCTTCTCCTGACCCGTCGCGGTGGTATAATTGCCGCCAGTTATTCCAACTAAAATGAAAGCGGTGTAAAAAGGCTAATGCTAGCCCCTACATCCTTATTTGCTATTGCCTAGAGCGTATTATGATTATTAACAAAATTGCCGAAGAACTTGCCGTACAAACTTCCCAAGTCAGTGCTGCGGTTAAGCTTCTTGATGAAGGTTCAACGGTGCCGTTTATTGCACGTTACCGTAAAGAAGCCACTCAAGGGCTAGACGACACTCAGTTACGTACGCTTCAGCAACGTCTTACTTACCTTCGTGAACTAGAAGACAGACGCCAAGTCATCTTAAAATCTATTGATGAACAAGGAAAACTGTCTGATGAGTTGAAGCGCAATATAACCGGCGCTGACAGTAAGACCACATTGGAAGACTTATACTTACCCTTTAAGCCTCGTAGACGCACCAAAGGTCAAATAGCCATTGAAGCAGGCCTTGAAGGCTTAGCAGATACCTTATTTGCTAACCCTGACCAATCTATCGACGAATTAGCTGCTGAATATGTTAATGCCGAAAAAGGCGTGGCTGATACTAAAGCCGCGCTTGAAGGCGCTCGCTTTATTTTAATGGAACGGTTTGCTGAAGATGCGGCACTGCTTGGTAAAATTCGTAACTACCTTGTTGAAAACGCACATATTAAAAGCACAGTAGCAAACGGTAAAGCGCAAGAAGCGGTTAAGTACAAAGACTATTTTGAACACAGCGAAAAATACAAAAATGCACCCTCACATCGCGCCCTTGCTATGTTTCGTGGTCGTAACGAAGGCATGTTGAATATTCAACTTGATGCCGACCCGCAGCAAGATGATGCCAGTGCGCCTTCTCACTGTGAACACCTTATTGCTAGCCACTACAATATTATGCACCGTCAACGTCCTGCCGATGATTTCTTAACGCAAGTAGTGCAGTGGGCGTGGAAAATTAAAATCGCCTTACACATGGAAACTGAGTTATTCAGTAGCCTTCGTGAACGCGCTGAAGAAGAAGCGATTGAGGTGTTTGCTAAGAACCTTAACGATTTGCTAATGGCCGCTCCTGCTGGCGCTAAGACCACCATGGGTCTTGATCCTGGTCTGCGTACGGGAGTGAAAGTCGCCATCGTTGATAAAACAGGTAAAGTTGTCGCTAAAAATACCATCTTCCCCCATGCGCCTCAGAATCAGTGGGACAAGTCACTGCGTACCCTCACCACTATATGTAAGCAACATAAAGTTGAGCTTATTAGTATAGGTAATGGTACAGGCTCCCGCGAAACCGATAAGCTTGTCGGGGAAATGCTTAAAAATAACCCAGAGCTAGGTGCACAAAAAATCGTGGTAAGCGAAGCCGGCGCCTCGGTTTATTCAGCCTCTGAATTAGCCTCAAACGAGCTACCTGATTTGGACGTGTCTATACGTGGTGCAGTTTCAATTGCTCGTCGTTTGCAAGACCCGCTAGCCGAGCTTGTAAAAATTGAACCTAAAGCCATTGGTGTAGGCCAATATCAGCATGACGTTAGCCAAAGCCAGTTAGGTAAATCTCTCGACCGCGTTATTGAAGACTGTGTAAATGCTGTGGGTGTAGATTTAAATACGGCCTCACCCGCGCTACTTAGTTATGTGTCTGGGTTAAACAAGACGCTGGCAAATAACATTGTGCATTTTAGAGATACTAATGGCGCCTTCGACAATAGAAAAGCACTAATGAAAGTCGAGCGTTTGGGGCCAAAAGCCTTCGAACAAGCCGCTGGATTCTTACGTATTGTAAATGGAAGTAACCCGCTAGATGCGTCTGCGGTTCACCCCGAAGCTTACCCTGTGGTTGATAAAATTGTGGATACGGCCGCAGTAGCGGTTAACGATCTTATCGGTAACACAGAGCTACTAAAAACCTTATCGCCTGATACCTTTACCAGTGATGCTTTCGGCTTACCCACGGTAAAAGATATTTTAAGTGAGCTTGATAAGCCAGGCCGCGATCCTCGCCCTGAGTTTAAAACTGCCACCTTTAAAGAAGGGGTAGAGACCATTAAAGATCTTACCCCGGGTATGATTTTAGAAGGCGTGGTGAGCAACGTTGCTAACTTTGGCGCATTCGTGGATGTTGGTGTACACCAAGATGGTTTAGTGCATATTTCAGCGCTAACCAACAAGTTCATTTCAGATCCACGGGATGTAGTGAAAGCAGGAGACATCGTTAAAGTTAAGGTGCTTGAGGTAGACGTACCACGTAAGCGTATATCGTTTACTATGCGTTTAGAAGATACCCCAACCTCGTCGAATCAAGCAGACAAAAGCAATAACAGCAATGGCGCTGCTAACGCAAAGTCTAATGGGAATCCACGAACTAATGGGTCTCAGCGTGGTAATCCTCGCGCAGATAAGCCCCACAAGCGTGGTGGCGGACAAAGCCAGCAGCAAAACAGTGCTATGGGTAATGCCTTTGCCGATGCGTTCGCTAAAGCAAAGAAATAACGCCTAACGCCATTGTTTACTCGCGCGATTATAATTTTAAAGCCAGCATACATGCTGGCTTTTTTGTATCTATCCAATGGAAGTTTGTATTTATGAGAGTGGTGCTGTTAAGAATACATGTTGTTGGTCGTGGGCGGTAAGCGGGGCTAAATAAGCGCTATAAGTATTAAGTGATAGGCACCAAACCCTAGGCGCTAGCGGAAAAACCTTCACGTACTGGTGTATAGGCTTGCGTGTAGAAATTTTGGATGCGGCCAATACGGGCTGAATTGGCTTGGCTTTCTTGGTCACTGCCGCTATTGGCTTCATCTTGTAAGGCTTGGTCACCAAATGCTAATGAGCGCGTATCAAAACCACCACCAATCTCATTTGAAGCTTCACTAGTACTTTGTGCTCCTTGGCTCGCGGCGCTTGGTGATCCTTGGCTTACAGCATCTTGCTCAACCGTTTGCGCTTGTAAAACAGCTTCGTCTAATGCCCTTGTAGGGCGTTCAACACCCGCATTATCGGTAATTTCATCAATATCAGGGGGCGTGATATCTGATGCGCTAGGCGATACCGATGATGTTGTAGCGTTGTCTTCAGCGATTTCGCTGCGAGCTTCAAACGATTTTTGGGTAGCTTCTGCTGCCACTTTTAAATCTTGTGCCGAAGGCTCAGCTGGGGCGAGTGCAGCAGCACGTACTTGCTGCATTTTACGAAGGGTTTCTTCAGGGCTATTTAGTTCAGAAATATCAATAGACACTTCACCATCGGTAACATAACGCTTGTTATCTGGCCCAGTGGTATATTCGTATTGCGGCGACCCAGCGTATTGTCCACCCGCAGCGGCATGCGCCTGTTCGTGAGTACGGACCTCTTGATCACGTGCCTCTAAATTACTTATCTCTTGCTGTTCTTCTGTTTGCTGTTCAGACTGTGAGGCTTGCTGTTGGCTTGATTCCCGTTGGCTTGATTCCTGTTGATCGTGGGCATTTTGTTTACCCGCGCTTTCATCAGAGCCATTGTCTTTTTGTTCGCCAAACACGCTTTCAAACGCGCTTTGCAGTTCAGTTTGGACTTGGGGGCGATCGTAGGTAACAGGCGCAGGCGTTTGTCCCGGATTTCGAGCTTTGTCACTGTCCGAACCTAGGCCTTTTTGCGATGCCCCTTTCTCTGCATCTCCCGACTGAGGGATAGTTTCACGTAATGCATTGTCTCTTCTTGCAGACTCAGTATTAACGTTTGCAGTAGGGTACGCTATGGCCGTGAGGATAGGGGTAACAATGTTCACATTACACTCCTACACTACTACGCTAACGTATCGATTATGGTGCCTATGGTGTCATTTGCCACATCAAGCACCTTGGCGGAAGCCTGAGCATTGATACTGTTGATTTTCAATGACAACAGATTAGTGGTGACATCATCTTGGGAAGAGGGAAGTATATTGCGTACATTCTGTAAGCTTTGGGTGACAGGATTGGCTAAAACTGCTTGCGGATCTCGCTCTGCGTTCGTGGTTTGCTGGGCAATATTAGACGCAGCCTGCGTAATACCATTATTGGCATTCTGCAAACCAAATTGTCCGGACAAAATCGCGGAATTTATATTGTTACTATTTACACCTGATATACCAGACATACACTACCTCTACACTCTCATGTGCAATTATTAACCAAATTGCACTAAATGAAAAGGTCTGTACCGCTCATAAGACTTAACTGGCTGTGAAAACGAGCAATATTCTTCCCTCTCGCCTAGTCTTTCACTGGCTCGACATTAAGGCGTATATACTTGCAGCCGCTATACAACACCTAAACACAATGTTGAAAGCATCGGGTCACGATGCTTTTTGTTGATATACGCTTGATGCAAAGCTAAACAAAATATCGGCGCTTTGTTGAGGGTGAGAAATAAACGGCGCATGCGCTGCGTGGGGTAACACCACCGTATCGGCTTGAGGGTGCAACTCGCAAATACGATCTATGCCACTGGTAGGCACTAGACTATCTAAGCGACCATATAGACGAAGAGTTGGCACCGTTATACGGCCAATGTCTTGGCGTAAATCTTCTGTAGAAAGAATTCTCAAGCCTTGTTTCAGTGCGTGCTGGTCAGGTTCTGGGTATTCACTGATATGCCCGCGAATGGCTTTGATATCTTGGCGGGCCGTATCGCTTCCCATCGCTTGAATAGCCAAAAAGCGCTCTAGCGTTCTATTGTAGTTACTCTCTAACTGACTTTCGAACATGGCCAGTAAATCACCTGCAATACCAGGCCAGCAAGGGCCAGCGATGAATCGAGGTGTAGAGGCTATCGTAACTAAACCTTTAAGCGCTAAACCCTTAAAATCTTTACCAATTAGGGCTAATCGTTGCGCCACCAAACCACCTAAAGACCACCCTACAACAATACTTTCTGGTGGGATATATGGCGCTATCATTTGTGCTAAAGACTCAGCGTCATAAGGGGAAGGCACGTGCTGAGCGTTTTCGCCGAAACCGGGAAGATCGATAGTGGTGACTCGAAAACTATTCGTTAAATAGGGGATAAACGAGGTAAAAGCGCCACTATTCATACCCCAACCGTGAAGGAAAACCAGATCGTTTCCTGTACCTTGAGTTCGGGTGACAAGCGGTGTGTTTGTATGCAAATCTTTCACTGTATACATCCTTTGGCTGTTGCATGAAGAAGCAAACCTAATAGGCTGCCATGTATGCATGATTACCCATTATCTCAAAAAATGCTTAAAGACACGTCATCGTACTGTCGCTACGTGCGAGAAAAAGCGACTTAACATAGGAATACAAAAATTCACGTACTATGAATCTTTCATGCTTACTATGTTATCAAGCAAGTCCTGCGCCAGTATGTCATTGGTGTGAACATGATATATTTTTTTTCTCGGCCAAAGATCACGGTAATAATTTACTATCCTTTGGGCCAGTTGGTCGGCACGTTAAGCATAGTGCGTATCAGCAACTGTCGGTACTGGCTTTACATACTTACCCAATAACCACCTTAATTCATGGCTTTAAGTTTCAACATTCACTCACTTCGGGGAAGGTATTAGCCAAGTGGTTTGTCGGTAAACAGCAACACTTAGCTCATCATACACCGCCTCTACCACACACCACGGCGCAACTTCTCTTACCAGTGCCTTTAAGCTCGTGGCGGCTGGCAACGCGGCATTATAATCAGGCTGCAGTGCTAGCTAAATCCATTGGTAGTGCACTGAATATTCCCATTTGCACCAATTGGGCGATTCGACAAGGTAGGTCTGCTCAGCATCATTTAGGGAAAGCACAAAGGCTTCAGCATGCTAAGCAGGTGTTTTCACTAACGCCACAATGTATTGATAAACTAGTCGCTTCTAACCCTGATCTTAAGCGCATTGCCATCGTGGATGATGTCATTACTACCGGTGTTACGGTAAACGCATTGGCAAGCTTATTGAGAGCTCGCTACCCACAACTTAGTATTTTAGTGTGGGCAATGACCTTTACACCGCCCCCCAAAAGCTCACTGCTGGCAGCAAGGTAATCGAAACCGCTACCACTACAATTCTTACTACCTAACAACTCGCGACTTACTTAAGAAAGCCTGACTGATAAATAGCATTACTTAGCATTTTGTTCGTGCCATACCAATAGCCTCGGAATTGCGTATTGTCGGTAAACCCAATCACTACACCTTTACCCTGCTTTGTAGTTATCACAGCAGGCGTTTCGGCAATAAGTTTCACCAGCTTTTCATCACTGAATCCTGCCAGCAACGGCGCTGAGGTATAACGCGCTGGCGTAGTAAATGGCGTGTAGTAATTGTTCACCACCATATTACTGGTTTTAAACATAGGCAGGGTGGTGTCGGTATAACCGTAAAAAAGTGGATGGGTAATATCAATTTCAGCTTCATAAACCGCGCCAGCCACCAACTTTCTTGCATATAACGCCGATTTATCGCCAAACGTTAGTTTGTCTTCATCAAACTTACTGTCTATTTCTTCTCTATCTACTATATCGACGTTTAACCATTCATTGGCTGCAAAATAACGAAGGGCAGATTTTTGTCCAATCAACACACCGCCATTTTTAACCCAAGTAGATAGTGCGTCTATCGTATCATTCGATAGCGAATAGCGACCACTGGCAAACACAATATGGGTATAACCTGACTGTAGCGCATTACCTAGCTTTTGTTGCTCCACAATACTAACCGGCAACCCCACTCGGGTGTCGAAATAATGCCACATTTCTCCCACTTCATATTCACTTACGCCCTCGCCCCCCACTAGCAATACTTTAGGCGCTGAAATGGGCTGGATTGAGCGGCTTCCTATATCACTGCCTGTAGGCGTTAACCCACTTGCCAGTGCGTAAACCGGAATTTTTAAAGCGCTAGCCTGTTCTGTCAACAGGTTAAGTAAGTTATCAGGTTGTGCTAAGTCCGTAGGAATAACAATGCTTCCCGAGGTAAACGTATGACGCTGATTATTAACCAGCTTAGCTTCAAACGCATTTTCGCTACTTCTTACACTTACCCCTGCTTCTAATAACGATTGAAGCAAGGCTGGCGCGTAGTAATCGTTCCATGAAAAGGCGTATGCATAGGCATTGGCAGGTAACGAATCGCTAAGTACAGGCATTGCTAATTGTGCATTGGCAGCCGTTTTTACGTCGCGAAAATCCCGTTTTTCAACCACCTCAAACGGTAGATTAAACGCCATCGCCATGTTCCACGATGACACGTCGTAGAAGGTGTTATTTTCAAACGAGGTTTGGGTTGAGAATATAGACGTGATGAGTCGATACTGGGCCTGCGCGGCAGGAATATAGATAGCACGATTAGCGCGAAAGGTTTGCTTGCCTATTTCAGAATCTTTGCTTACCACCTCGAACTTAATGTTGTGCTGCTTAAGCAGCGACAACATGGCGTTAAATCTGCCGCTATCATTCGATTCACCCACAATGTAACCGCTAATATCACCGTCTTTTGCTAGTGCTTGCGTGTCTTTAACAAAAGCAGACTGATAATCTAAAATAGCCGGTTTGTTGGCAAGGGCGCCTTCAAAAGTACTTAACGACGTTGTAATTTGATTTGCGATGGTGGTAGAAAATGCCAATGGCCCATTGATAGATTCTTGTAAATGTCCGCGAGAGCTCGCTTGTTCGAACAAAATACCTATGCTGCCATGTAAATCAGGGTAGGTACTGCCCTTACCGGCGTAAAAGTCGTCAAATGCCTCTTCCGAGAAATACAGCTTCCCTTGTTTATCAAAGGCTTTGGCGTGATAAGCCGCCAGCGCTTCGGTTAAGGTTACGTTCCCATCCGGCGTAATTGGGTTTTTACGCGAGCGTACACCTGGCTGAAAAAAGTAGGTACTATCGGTGCCCATTTCATGAAAGTCGGTAAGAATATGCGGGCGCCAGCGGTGAAATTGCTTTATACGCGCTTGGGACTCAGGGTGAGCCAACAACAACCAGTCGCGATTTAAGTCAAACCAATAGTGGTTTGTGCGCCCTGATGGCCAGCCTTCATCATGCTCACGGGTATTACTATCTGCAACAAGTTGCTTTCCTCTGTGCATATTCGCCCATTGCGCGAAACGAGATAACCCATCGGGGTTGAAAGATGGGTCTAACAGCACAATATTGTTGTTCAGTAACGCATCGATTCGCGTACCTTGCCCAGCGGCTAAGTAGTAAGCTAGGGCTAATGCAGCATTGGAGCCTGAAGGCTCATTACCGTGAATGCTGTAACCCATATAGAAAATAAGTGGCGCACCCGCTTTTACTTTATTGCCTGAATTCATGGCATCGATATGCGCGGTACGCATACTTTCTATGTTAGGGCGGTTCGACGGTGCAGTAATGGTAAGTAGCAATAGCTCACGATTTTCATGGGTTCTGCCGGTGACTTCTAATGAGATACGATCGGAATGATCGGCCAATACACGCATGTAGTGTGTAAGTTGATCGTGACGTACGTGCCATTGACCAATATTCGCACCCAGTACTGATTCTGGCGTCGGAATATCTGGATTATATGTCACATCGGTTGGTAAATAGGCATGAACCGGTTTACCGCCCTTATCAAGAGTGACCATATTGGCATTTGCCGAAGCACATACGCACAAGACGGTTAACACTACAAATGGCGCAAGCCATTTTTGAAAATTCGAGTTTGAGGCGGTGCGAACCAAAGTTGCGAGCATAGTGATATCCGTCTTGTCGTTATGCGGTTACATCGAAACTAGTCAATACTTGACTGTTTTAGTCAGGTAAATTTGTTATCATAAACCAAATTTTAAATTAATAGGACTTACTGATGATTACTATATCAGAAGAAGCCCAGGCTCACTTCGTAAAACTGTTGGATAAACAAGAGACTGGCACAAATATTCGTGTATTCGTCGTAAATCCGGGCACATCAAGCGCCGAGTGTGGCGTGTCCTATTGTCCGCCAGATGCCGTTGAAGAAACTGATACTCGTTTAGAGTTCAATGGCTTCAATGCAGTGGTAGATGAAGAAAGTGTTCCATTTTTACATGAAGCAGAAATTGATTATGTCACCGATCAAATGGGATCTCAGCTTACGCTTAAAGCGCCAAATGCTAAAGCACGCAAAGTCGCTGATGATGCGCCTTTGGCTGAACGCATAAGGTACATGATTGAAGCTGAAATCAACCCTCAACTTGCTAGCCATGGCGGCCAAGTCATGTTGGCTGAACTTACCGAAGATGGCTTTGCTATTCTTCAATTCGGCGGCGGCTGTAATGGCTGTTCTATGGTTGATGTCACGTTGAAAGACGGCATTGAAAAGCAAATGCTTGAGCAATTTGCTGGGGAACTAAACGGTGTTCGTGACGCTACTGAACATGAAGCCGGTGAGCATTCTTACTACTAAGATGTTGTATCTCAACTATGTTTGATGTGCACAAAAGCTGGCGACGATTTAAATTAGGCCTTGCCTTGTTCGTTGCTGGCGTTGTGCAGCTTTTCACGTTAAGCCACTTAAGCACCTTCCTTTACTATTATTCTGTTACCACCTTGCTGGTAGGCTTTGTCATTGCCATGTCTGGCTATATAGGCATTTTCATGCAGCGTTTCGCCTTTTTAAAAGACAAGAAAATCCCCCCTAGTTTTAAAGACGATTAGTCGTTTACCTTCCGTTTTTTCACTCATACGTTTTCTTACATACTTTTGCTAATTCTCACGTTCAATGACCTTGTACTGGGCCGCTGATTGCACGTAGTCTAGTATTTATAACCTTACATTGGTTGTTCTTAACGTCATGTTTGTGACGGTTTTGCATACGTTTTTTGTCGTGCTTATTAAAGGGGGCTTAGATGAAAACCATTGGGCTTATTGGTGGTATGAGTTGGGAATCAACGGTTAGCTATTACCAAGTAATTAACCGGCTGGTGAATAGCCAACTTGGGGGACTACACAGTGCAAAAATATGCCTCTACTCGGTTGATTTTGCCGAGATAGAAGCTTTCCAGCGTAGCGGTGAGTGGGATAAAGCTGCCGATGCGTTGAAGCATGCCGCCCAGTCATTAGAGGATGCCGGCGCCGACTTTCTACTTATATGTACCAACACCATGCATAAGGTCGCTGCACAGGTAGCAAGCGCAGTAGCCATTCCTTTGTTGCATATTGCCGATGCCACCGGCGTGGCCCTGTGTGAAAACTCGGTCAAAAAAGTGGGCTTGTTAGGCACCCAATTCACCATGGAACAGGCGTTTTACAGCGAACGATTAGCGCAACAGTTTGATTTAGATGTAGTCGTGCCAGATAGTGACGACAGATTAGCCGTACATAAAATTATTTATGAGGAATTATGCAAAGGGGTTATTTGTGAAAAATCCCGTGACGCGTATATTGATATTATCAACAAACTAAAGGCGCAAGGTGCACAGGCCGTTATTTTAGGCTGTACCGAAATTGCCTTGTTGGTAAAGCAGTCAGACACTGATATGCCTCTTTACGACACCACAGCGCTTCATGCTGCTGAGGCTGTGAAAATGGCGCTAGAATAATCAGATAACAATATTTTGCCTATAAAAGGAAATGCTATGTTTAGTCATGTAATGATTGGCGCGAACGACATTGAAGCCTCGAAGAAATTTTACGATGCCTCTCTTGCTGTATTTGGATACGATGAAGGTGTTTACGATGAACACGGGCGTGTTTTCTACTTCACCCCGAAAGGTGTATTAGCCCTTACCAAGCCAATTAACGGCGAAGCCGCTACCCACGGGAATGGTTCAACGATTGGTCTTGCGGCGGCAAACCCTGGGCTTGTTGATGAATGGCATAAAGTGGGCGCAGCCAACGGAGGTGTTCCTTGTGAAGATCCTCCCGGTATTCGTGGTACCGAAGAACGCCAGTTGTACCTTGCGTATTTACGCGACCCTTCTGGCAATAAACTATGCGCAACTCACTTCGTTAAGAAATAGCCGAGAGTTTTTACACAGCTTTGAGCTTACAAACAGCCTTGAGCTTATAAACATCTACGATAAGCTCGTCAGTGCTACACTGGCGAGCGATTAGTCAAAATAGGTAAGCGACCATGACACCAGTAGAAACCGGGCTTGCTTACGATCAAATTACCCAGCGCTGGACTCGCCCAGAGTTTAATCGTAACAATGGTATTGCTCAGCATAAGGTCGCATTATCATTTCTTGACGTATTTCCGTCAGAACATGACTCCCCCCGAGCAACCTCAAATCTTCCGCCCTTAGCCCTTGATGTAGGGTGCGGATGTACGGGTAGATTTATTGATTTACTGCATGACAACGAGTTTGTTGTAGAGGGCATAGATATCTCAAGTGAGATGCTGACGTTAGTCAGAGAAAGGCACCCTAACAACACGTTTTATTTTGGTGACATTTGCACCTTCAACTTGCCCCATCAGTATCGTTTTATCAGCGCTTGGGACTGCCTGTGGCACGTACCACTTCACAGCCAAGCGGCGCTAATTACCAAACTTTGCCATGCACTACAGCCAGGTGGCGTATTGATATTTAGTTGTGGCGGTGTGGATGAACCCGGCGAACATACCAATACCATCATGGGGCCTGAAGTTTATTACGCTTCACTAGGTATCAACGGTTATGTGCGCCAAATTATCGAAGCCGACTGCTTTATTCGGCATATTGAATACGAGCAGCTGCCCGAGTTTCATACCTATTTTGTGGTGCAAAAGGCAATACCGCAAAAATAGTCGGGTATTATTTTATTCAACTTTGTATTGTTTGCTTAACTTAGATAACGCTAGTAACGTATGAACCCTTTATATCTTCGCCTTGATAAGGTTGCCGACGCCATTACAAAAGCGCCCGAGCGTGCCAGTGATCTTAGTCAACTTGCCTCCCTCGCGTGTACCTCTGAGTACCATCTTCATCGCGCATTTAACGCAAAGTTTGGTATTAACATTGGCGACTACGCTAGACAGCTTCGGTTGCACGAAAGCGCGTATAAATTAGCGTTTCGGCCACAAAAACGCATATTGGATATTGCAATAGAAGCGGGATTTAGTTCCCATGAAGGCTATGCCAAAGCCTTTAAAAAACATTATCGCCTGACGCCTTCAAGCTTTCGAAAAACACCTAACATTGAAGCGCTACATCAAGGCACGCTCGTCACCTCGCTATTAAACGCAAACGAAAAAGGAACGTCGGTACTTAAGAACGCTTCACATAACGTAAATAGCGCTTCTGAAAATCATCAACTCGATGTGTCAGTGGTTCAATTTCCAGCCCTAGAGATTGCGATGATGATGCATGTCGGCCCACCTAGCCGCATTATGAGCACGGTAGGTGAATTTATTACGTGGCGCAGAGAAAACAAGCTTCCTCCATCCACCAACCGCACTTTCAACTTACTGTATGATGACCCTGACAACACCCCACATGAGTTTTACCGGTTTGGTGTGGCGTGCCAAATTTTTGCGCCTATTACTGGGTCAATTCCTGCGCCAAGTAGCCAGCCCGCAAAAACAAGCGACCCTATCGCCACGCAGCAGTCTACAGTTACCAATCACGCTAACGTCATCACCACTACCATACCGGAAGGTTACTGCGCTAAAGTCCGCCATATTGGCACCGATGCAGCGTTAGGGGCGGTGGTGCACGATTTATATCACCAGTGGTTGCCTGATACACAATTTGAACTAAGAGACTTTCCTATTTTTTTAGAGCGTATTCGCTTTTTCCCCGACGTAGCCGCACATGAAGCCGTTACCGATGTATTTCTGCCTATCGAGATTGCTAAGTGATGTGGCCTTTTCCTTTGGCTAGGCTTAATTTGGTTTAGATTAGCTGTCGCACAATGCATTGCGCTGACTTAGCCGTTCGAAGCTCCATCCAAGCGTAATACCACGAGCAAGTAAGAACGCCAGCAATGCATACCACAAGCTGATATTGCCGAGAGACTGAGTAAAAAACCATACAGGGAAATATACTGCGATAGCACTAATAATCATGGTGTCGCGCATAGAAGATGACTTTGTAAGGCCAACAAATACACCGTCGTACAAAAAGCACCAATGTGCCAGCAGTGGCAGAATAACCATTAAAGGAAGGTAGGTTAATGCTGCGCTTACAATATTTTGATGTTCAGTTAGTAAGCTTATAATACCGTGACCGCCAAAATAGAAGATAGCACTGTAGCCTATTGCAAAAAGCGATGACCAAAATAACCCTTGGTACGTTCTGCGTTTTATTTCTGACGCATTGTTTGCGCCTTTGGCTTCACCCACCAGCGCTTCTACTGCGTAGGCGACCCCATCTAATCCTAGCGCTATTAATACGAAAAACTGCAGCAGAATAGCATTCACTGCCGCCGGCATTTCACCGAAACGTACGCCTTGTATCGTCAAAAACGCTAAGCAGGCTTGTAGCGCCAAATTACGCAATAGCATATCAGTGTTGAGCTTCATCAGTATTTTACGCGCTGCACGGTTGAACCAGCTTGCTTGTGGAGTAATACCTCTCACTTGCTTTAAGGCAACATACATCGCCATAAACGCCATGGAATATTCAGCAATAAGACTGGCTAAGGCAACTCCAGCCACCGACATAGACAGCACATAAACGAAAGTAATATCTAATCCTGCATTCACGAGGTTGCCGATTATCTGAATAATCATCACCGTGCGCGTTTTTTGCTGGCCCACCAAATAACCGATAAGCGCTAAATTAAGCATAGCAGCGGGCGCGCCCCATACTCTAACCTGATAATACTCCGTCAAATGCACCGCCACTGCATCTGATGGGCTCGCCAATGCCAGTCCTGCTGTAAGTATAGGCGCTTGTAATATGAGTAAACCCAGCCCTAAGATGGAGGCGACAGCAAGGGTCTGCCAAAGCACTTTGGCAGAGGAAAGTGTTGCATCTTTATGCCCTCTTGCCTGTGCGCTTAAGCCTGTTGAAGACATGCGCAGAAAACCACACACCCAGTAAATTTGGGTAAGTATAAGCGCCCCCACTGCCGCACCGGCTAACATGGCGGGCGCCGACATATGCCCTAAAACAGCCGTATCCACCAAACCTAGCAAAGGAGTGGTAATATTGGCCAATATCATGGGCAGCGCTAATGTGAGTAAGCGTGTATGATCGTGCCAAAACGTCTCAGATTGGCGTAGAGATTGCTTATCTTCTTGCACTCGCTTTTGCATTAATTATAGTCTCTGCATTAGTAGAACGCCGCGCTGACACGCAGTATAAAGCACTGCTATTAAATCAATTTCAACTCGGAGAAAACATGAAGTTTATCATGCCTTTCAATGTCATTTCGTGGATTAAATGTGACGCTATATTGGCGCAAATGAAAGGCAACCGACCACACTGGTTAGCACTTTTCTTTCTTGTTTGTTTTTCTGGCTATAGCCTGGCTGCTACTGATAACACTAGGCAGCCTACCCGTGAAATTCTTACTCAAAATGGTGTTATTTTGCTTTACCATCATGTGTCTGACAACACGCCGAAAAGCACCAGTATATCGCCTGAGATGTTCAAACAACATATGGCGTATTTAAAGCAACATCACACAGTTTTGCCTTTAGCAAAGGTCGTTGATGCTATCCAAAGTAAAACACCTCTTCCTTCCAACACTGTGGTGATAACCTTTGACGACGGGTACGAAAACATCCTTAAAAATGCCCACCCCATTATGGTTGATATGGGCTTCCCATACACAATATTTATTAACCCAGGGGAAATTGGTACCAATAGAAGCCAACTCACGTGGGCACAAGTTGAGGCAATGCATAACGACGGCGTTACTTTCGCTAACCATACACTTGACCACTTGCATATGCTGGATGGCAGAGTTTCTTCTAACGGCGCTGATAGCGGAACTAATGACGAAGCATGGCTTAAAAAGGTATGGCAGAATGTTGCTGAAGCCGAGGCTATTATTGATAGCAAAATTGGCGAATCACTTAAATATTTGGCCTACCCCTTTGGTGAGTTCAACCAAAAGCTAGCAGATAAGCTGGCGCAAGAGGGTTACATTGCGTTCGGACAACACTCAGGCGCTATAGGCCCTCACAGTAATTTTCAAGCATTACCTCGCTTCCCTGCAGCTGGCCCTTATGCCAACTTAGAAACACTAAAAACCAAATTAAACAGTATTGCTATGCCGGTATTATCGACCAGCTTTGAAGGTGAGCATATCCCAGAGGTGCAAGGCGCTAGTGACGAATCGAGACTCCCCCCTATTACGCTAACGATTAAGGGCGATGATGTACGTTTACGCCAAGTAAATTGCTTCTTTTCTGGCTCACCAGTTGAAACGAGGGTTGAAGGCAATGCGGTTACCTTCAGTATTGCTCAAGCACTTCCTGTAGGCCGTTCGCGAGTAAATTGTACCGCTCCGAGCAACTCTCAATCAGGAAGGTATTATTGGTATTCTCAGCCATTTTTTGTGGCAGATAAAAACGGAAATTATCCAGATTAGTTAAGCTGAAAGTGCATGAACAAAACGCACGAAGGTGCCGTTCACTGATTGCTCTTTAAAATTAACGTTTTGATAAAACCGAATGGCAGCAACATTACTAATTTGTACGTCTAGTACCAATGCCTGCTTTTTAAGTTCTATGGCGTAATCACGCATGTGGGCAATCATAGCCTTGCCGATTCCGCCGCGCCGAGCAATGCTATCTACCGCCACGTGACCTAGCATAAGTTCTGTTGCACTTGGCGGCGTTAAGCCTACAGCAACCGCTTGATTGCGCATTAGCACTGCCATTGCATCATCGAGATTGTAGAAGGTGGTAATGCTGTCTAACGAAGCACGGTCAAATACGGGCCCCAACTTGGTATGCCACGCCGTAATGACACCTACAACAACGTCATCGACTACCGCAACCCAGTGATTATTGCAGCCATATTGCCCATACTTACCTTTCCATGCATGGGTTAAAAAATCGAGAGTATGGCTTGTATCGCCATTGCCAAAAACGGAAACCAATAGATCTTCAGCGGCACTTAATAATAAGGGAACCGCTTGGCCAGCATCAGACACAAGACCTTGTCGGATTTTTATATCCATGCCTCCCATACTCACCTATAGTGCCGAATTTGAACTAAATGATGATGTAATCACTGGCATGTCATTAAGTATTTGCTGTGCGTCACTAATCGACAACTTGCCAGGCTCACGTTTTGGCTTAAAACGCCCTATCACCTGTGCTTTAGGATTAATAAGCACTACCGACGCACTATGATCGACAAGATAATTAGGATTATCTGTACTTTCAGCAATTGCGTACATCATGCCCAAGTTTCGAGCGAAGGGGAATAAGGCTTTATGCTCACCGGTCGCGGCAATAAAATTGGGGTTAAAGTAGCTAATGTATTCGTCGAGCCGATCTATTGAGTCACGATTAGGATCAATAGAAATAAACACCACTTTTAT
Source organism: uncultured Alteromonas sp. (assembly GCF_963976965.1). Lineage (NCBI taxonomy): Bacteria > Pseudomonadati > Pseudomonadota > Gammaproteobacteria > Alteromonadales > Alteromonadaceae > Alteromonas > uncultured Alteromonas sp. Next base: position 47,462 of record NZ_CAXBMP010000004.1, on the reverse strand, counting down.
AGGAAATTCAGACTCAATGGCCTGCATTTGCGGGTAAATGCTGTTCAGTTCGGCCATCGTGGTAGGGCAAATATCGGGGCAAAACGTATAACCAAGAAACAACAAGCTCCACTGATTTTCTAGCGAAGCTTGGTTAAATTCATTACCTTTGCTGTCGGTCAGCGAAAAAGGCGCAATAGCACGAGGCTCAGGGTAAGCCTGAAAATATTCGGGAGAACTGCCATTAGACTGCCCCGTTGGCGACAAATAAATTGCCCCAAACACACCAGTCAATAATGCTAATAATGCAACAACGCCTACAAAAATCCGTCGGTTCATAAACTCAGTGGTACGTAGTGATCGAATAACAATACTACAAACAATACCATGAGATGAACAATTGAGAACTTAAAAGTTTTCATCGCGGTTTGGCTAGTGGCCGCAAATTTCAGTTTTACCGCGTAATACATAAAACCAACGTTAAGAAGTGACGAGCCAACAAGGTAAATTAAATCACTCATGCCCACCAAGTAAGGCAATAGGCACACCAAGCTAAGCAACACGGTATAAAGTAGCACCGAGGTTTTAGTAAATTCTATTCCATGGGTAACCGGCAGCATGGGCACTTTCGCTTTCGCATAATCTTTTTCGCGATGAATCGCCAACGCCCAAAAATGCGGGGGAGTCCACGTAAATACAATGAGTACTAACAACAACGCATGCGCATGAATTTCCCCGGTGACAGCAGTCCAGCCGAGAAGCGGTGGTGCAGCACCTGCGATACCACCAATCACAATATTTTGCGGCGTAGCCCGTTTTAAAAACATGGTATACACCACGGCATAGCCCACCAAGCTAGCAAGGGTAAGCCAAGCGGTAAGCATGTTCACCCATATGCTCAATACAACAAAGCCCATAACGCCAAGGGCCGCTGCAAACCAAGATGCTTTGGCGATACTCACTTTGCCTTTAGCCACAGGCCGATTGAAAGTACGTGCCATTTGGCTATCGATTTTATGGTCGACCACATGATTAATCACTGCGGCCGATGCCGACAACATACCAATACCCAGTAATCCACACACCAACGCGGTTGCGTCTACCCAGCCCGGCGAGGCTAAGCACATCCCCACTAACGCCGTGAGTAAAAGTAGCATCACCACATTAGGTTTTGTCATTTCGTAATAGTCGCGCCAGCTGATCTTTGCGTGCGAGCGGCTCTTTACTTGCGGGCTTGGCGACTGCTTACCTGCAACAGCGTTATTCAAAGGGATAGATTTAGCCATGATGACCTCCAGTAGAGTAGGAGAAAGAAGAGGTTGAAGGAGCAACTGACCACGTCAGCCATATCAATGTGAGTAACAGCATGGCGGCAACCGCATTGTGCGATACCGCGATAAACAAAGGTAAACTAAACAAAACGTTACTTAGACCAAGCGCCGCTTGTACGCATAACACCCCAAGCATGAGTACACACCCTTTTTTCACCGCCGTTGACAACTTACTGCTTCGTAACCACATGAAAGCTAATACCGTAAGGTAAATAAAGGTAATTACAGCGCCGAACCGATGCACGATATGCATGGTGGCTCGCTCACCGTAATTGTGTGCGCCAAACTCATAGTTTTGTGCTTCGGGCACACTGTACGCGCCTTGAAAATCTAACCGCTGCTGCCAGCCCGGCTCACAAATAGGCATATCGGTACAGGCGAGGGCAGCGTAGTTGGCTGATGTCCAGCCGCCTAAGGCTATTTGCCCTACTAAAATCGCCATACCTAAAAATGCCATTGCAGTCAGCTTGTTGTTCTTACTCGGGTATTGGGCCCCCTCGCGTAACGGTAGCGCCGTATTGCTTTTAGGTTGTTGCACGCTAACAGAGCTGTGTTTTCTAAGGCGTAAATAAAGTAAAAATAAACAACTTAGTACCGTAAAGCCTCCTAACAAATGCCCCATAACCACCACAGGTAATAAATTAAGAGTGACGGTCCACATGCCAAGCGCCGCTTGAAAAGTTACAAGACCGAGCAGCAACAAAGGCAGCTTAACGGGTGTGCCTTTATGGCGCTGCCTTACCGCGATAATGGCAATCGCCAAAATACATAGCCCTAACGCCCCTGCAAAATAGCGGTGAATCATTTCGTTCCATGCCTTATGCGCTTCTACTGGGCGCTCCGGAAACGCGGTATTGGCCGCAGCAACTTTCTCATCACTTAACGGCACGGTAAGGTTACCGTAGCATCCCGGCCAATCAGGGCAACCAAGGCCAGCATCAGTAAGGCGTGTGTAAGCCCCTAAAATGATAACTACTGCGGCAAGAAAAAGGCTAAACAGCACCAGTTTTTTCATAGCACCTCCTACCCAATTCGAGACAGTTTCAAGAGCTTTTTAATGTCAGCCAGCATGCTTCGGCTTTCCATTACAGCCGTGCTTCTGTCACTGTCTATTTGGTAATACAACATGGCGTTATTTAAGGTATCAACGATATACACACTTTGCTGTTTAAGGTTGGTGATAGGGGCATCGCTGACGCTCAAGGTATGCACGTTGGCGTACTCAGATAGTTGCTCTAGTGCTGTTACGTCACTTTTTCCAGTGAACAAAACTAACGCTTGTGCCCTGTCAGACTCTTTGCCTAAGGCCAGCCACACTTGGTTAATGCTAAACAATGCATTTTCACAAATGGCATCACAATTTTCCGGCAAGACATACAACAAGCGCCATTTTGGCTCTGTGCCTTCTAAAAGCGATGAAACATCAATGGTAGGCTGCAGCAACGCACCTTTATTGGTAGCACCTTGGTTGAACCAGTCATTTTCTAACGCAAGCTTAGCTAAAATAACGGGTAGCACGAACACGGCGACCATAACAATTAAGGTTTTCTTCGAGGCCGGATTACTCATATTGACGTCCTTTTTTCATAATTGCGAAACCGCCAATCAAGGCGGCTGCGATAGCAAGACCAAACCATTGAATGGCATAACCCAAGTGCTTTTCAGGAGGCATAACAACACGGTTATAACGCCTAACAAAAAGGTCATTCTTTGCCGTAAGTACTACGACATAGGGTAATAAGTTAAGTGATAGCAATTCACTGGCGGTACTGATTGAAATTTGCTGAATACGTGCCGGAAAGCGTGATGCTGATGTAAGCGTTTCTTTTACTAACGGGTTATGACTGGGCTGACTCACCACCCCTTCAAATTGTTGTGAGTGGTGGCTAATTGTCACAGCCGGTAGCGAGCGCGATAAATCTGGTGCAGGCAACCAACCATAGTTAACCAAAACCCACCCTGCGTTGGTTTGCACTGGCGCCAGTACGTCGTAACCTACTCGTTGTTCATGTATTTGGTTATCGAGCAATAACACCTTGTCGCCGTTTGGCGTACCTTCAAAAGAAACGGTTCGATCTTCGGGCGCTTTCATTGAAAGGGCATCGATGAGCGACAAGCTTTCTTTCCCCTGTTTTTCGGTTATGCTAACGATGCGTTGTTGCTTTTGTGCCATTCGGTCTAGTTGCCAGAACCCCAAGCTACACATCGCCATTACAGATAAACTCGTAATGACGATAGCGATTAATTTGGATGCTCTCACCTGATTCATTTGGCCAACCTGCACACTACTATTGAGGTTTATATGTTGATAAAAATAATCTTGGTTGCGTTGGTACTTTTCATGATCGTTAACCTTTTTATGGCCATGCGTGTCATGATGAAAAACGATCCCAAAGACGGTCCTATGAGCAAATACATCGGTCGCAGGGTGCTCACTTCTGCCATCATTGTGATTTTAATTTTAGTGGCAATTGGCACCGGTTTAATTACGCCAAACCCTCGACCATACTAGGCTTGGCGGCGCTTTTATAAAACGTAAACAAAGATATAAAGCATGACCCACACCACATCAACGAAGTGCCAGTACCAACTCCCAGCTTGAAAAGCAAAGTGGTTGTGCGGTGTAAAATGTCCTTTTAGCACTCTAAAAAACATGACAATAAGAATGATGGTACCAAGGGTAACGTGCATACCGTGAAAGCCCGTCAGCATGAAAAAGGTATTGCCGTAAATGCCTGACTGTAGCGTTAGTCCCAAGTCACGGTAGGCGTGAACATACTCTTCCACCTGTAAGAATAAAAACCCAATTCCCAACAAGATAGTGATGCCTAACATGACGGTGAGTTGCTTGCGTTTGTTCTGCTCCAAACCTACATGGGCAAAATGCAATGTAATTGACGATATAAGCAAAATAACCGTGTTAATGGTGGGTAGACCAACTGCACTCATTTCTTGTGTAGTGATGCCCCCAGGGGTAGATACTAGCGGCCACATGGCTTCAAATGTGGGCCATAGCACTTCGTTAGTCATCGCATTATTCGATGCACCGCCTAACCAAGGCACTGAAATGAATCGGGCGTAATAGAGTGCCCCGAAGAAGGCGGCAAAGAACATAACTTCAGAGAAGATAAACCAACTCATGCCCTGTCGGTATGAGCGTCCTAATTGGTCGCTATATAGCCCTGACATAGACTCATCAATTTGGTTTTTAAACCAGCCCACAAGCATCACCATTAGCACTACAATCCCTGCTAGGAGTATGTGCCCGCCATAGCCGGACTCTCCTTTAGTGGCTTCAATCACGAAGTTGCCCGCGCCAACGGCAATTAAAAATAACGCCACCGCACCTACAATAGGCCACGGGCTTTGTGCTGGTACATAATACTTCTGATATTCAGGGTACTTCTGATATTCTTGCTGCATTACTCTCTCCTTATCCCAATACCTGTTATTTACCACTTTCAGGTTGAGGGACCATGTAGGGATTCGGTTTTGTTTTCATGTCACTCGCTCGCGCGGTCACATCAAACAGGGTGTATTGCACAGTAAAATAACTAATATCTTCTGGAAGCTGTGGGTCGACATAAAACTGCATCGGCATATAAGCCTCGGCACCAGCGCTTAAAGGCTGCTGGTTAAAGCAAAAGCATTCCGTTTTATTTAAATATAGCGCTGCCATACCCGGCGACACCGATGGAATAGCTTGCGCCATCATATTGTTAGATGCCGGATTTCTTACGTAAAACGACACCGTATTAAGCTCCCCTGGATGCACTTTCATACGGCTAGTTTGCGCACGAAATTCCCACGGCATACCGGTATTCGTTCGGGTGATAAATTCCACCGTTATCTCACGGCTTTCATCTATTTCGACAGACTCATATACCGCTGCGGTATTTTCGGTTTTTCCATTAATACCGGTAACATCGCAAAATACGTCGTAAAGTGGCACTAGAGCGAACCCAAAACCAAACATGCCAAACACTATAACGACGAGTTTTATCACCATTTTGTTGTTTGCATTTGCTTGTGTCATGGTTACCTCCCGTGCCTACTTTTTGTGCTGATACATCACCACAATTTAGCGACTACTTTGCCTGCTTTGCTTTCATTACCTGTGCTGCTTGTCTTATTTCCTACTTAACAACCGGCGGTGTTTCAAAGGTGTGATAGGGCGCAGGAGAAGGAATTTCCCACTCTAGTCCCTCAGCACCTTCCCACACTTGAGCGGATACTGGCTCACCTTGCTTCTTACAGGCCTTAATTAACAATGCTAAGAAGATGAGCTGAGACAGCCCAAAGGCAAAGCCGCCAAGGCTTATCCACTTATTAAAGTCGGCAAACTGTAAGGCGTAGTCAGGAATACGACGTGGCATTCCAGCCAGCCCCACAAAGTGCATAGGAAAGAACAACACATTTACCGACACTAGTGAGCACCAGAAATGCCATTTTGCTAGCCCCGTGTCGTACATTTTGCCTGTCCACTTTGGTAACCAGTAATACACCGCAGCCATGATTGAGAAGATGGCGCCGGTGACCAGTACGTAGTGGAAATGTGCGACCACGAAATAGGTATCGTGGTATTGGAAGTCCACCGGCACGATAGCCAGCATTAATCCTGACAAGCCGCCAATGGTAAACAATACGATAAACGCAATGGCAAACATCATGGGCATTTCAAAGGTTAGAGAGCCCCGCCACATAGTCGCCACCCAGTTGAAGACCTTCACGCCTGTAGGCACCGAGATAAGCATAGTGGCAAACATGAAGAACATTTCCATATACACCGGCATGCCGGTGGTAAACATATGGTGAGCCCACACAACAAAAGAAAGCAGCGCAATAGAGCCGGTTGCATACACCATTGATGCGTAGCCAAACAGCTTCTTACGGGAAAACGTAGGCACAATTTGAGAGATAATACCAAAGGCTGGCAATATCATGATGTACACCTCAGGATGCCCAAAGAACCAGAAGATATGCTGGAACATAACGGGGTCACCGCCACCTGCTGCATCAAAGAAGCTGGTGCCGAAGAACTTATCCGTCAGCACCATGGTAACCGCCCCGGCCAACACCGGCATTACTGCAATAAGCAAGAAAGCAGTGATAAGCCAAGTCCATACGAATAAGGGCATTTTCATCCATGTCATACCAGGAGCTCGCATGTTGAATATGGTCACGATGACGTTAATGGCGCCCATAATGGAGGAAATACCCATGATATGTACCGAGAACACGAACAATGCGGTTGAGTCACCACTATAGGTGGTAGAAAGTGGCGCATAGAAGGTCCAACCAAATGCAGGGCCGCCACCTTCTAAAAATAGCGAGCTAAGTAGAATAAGAAAGGCGCCAGGTAATATCCAAAAACTCCAGTTATTCATTCGCGGCAGAGCCATGTCTGGTGCACCTATCATCATAGGAATTAGCCAGTTGGCAAGCCCTGTAAAGGCTGGCATTACCGCACCAAATACCATGATAAGACCGTGCACAGTCGTCATTTGATTAAAGAAGTTTGGCTCAACAATCTGTAATCCAGGCTGAAATAGCTCAGCACGGATCACCATGGCCATGGCACCACCAATCAAAAACATAATAAAGGCGAACCATAGATATAAAGTGCCTATATCTTTATGGTTAGTGGTAAACAACCATCGGGTTATTCCTTTTGGAATATGGCTATGATGGTCATGATCTTCGTGATGCGCCGAGGTATCCGGCGCAATGACATCAGTTGCTTTACTCATTACGCACTCCTAGTTCCCATTAACAACGGCGTTAACATCTTTGGCCTGCACCATATCACCCGTGTTATTGCCCCACGCATTTCGTTCGTAGGTCACCACAGCCGCAATGTCTTTTAGGCTTAACATTTTTCCGAACGCCTGCATGGCCGTGCCGGTTTTACCGTTCAACACAATATCAATATGTGCAGTTTGGTCTTCAAGTACCATCTCACTGCCTTTAAGCGCAGGGAAAACGCCGGGTAGCCCCTCACCGTTAGGCATATGACAAGCCGCACAAGTGGCGTTATAAACCCGCTTGCCTTCATCCATAAGTTCATCCATCGACATATTCATCGACAGTAAACGCTGCTCTTCTTCTTTCGCTTGGCGAGCGGCTTCTTCTTGTTCGTTTATCCAAGCATCAAATTCAGCAGGCTCTTTAGCAATGACCACAACCGGCATAAAGCCATGATCTTTGCCGCATAGCTCGGCACACTGTCCACGATAAACACCAGGCTCATTTACCTTTGCCCAAGACTCGTTAATAAACCCAGGGTTAGCATCTTTTTTCACTGCAAAGTCCGGTACCCACCACGAGTGTATAACGTCATCAGAAGTAATAAGAAAGCGCACTTTTTGCCCTGTGGGGATGACCAACGGACGGTCGACCTCCAACAGATAGTTCGCGCCTTTTTCGAATTTGTTTTCAATTTGCTCTCGCTGCGTCGCCATTAACGAATAGAACTCAACGTCCCTGTCCATATACCGGTAGTGCCACTTCCACTGGGAACCAGTAACGACAACGGTAAGATCGGGTTCGCTGGTATCTTCCATCGCTATAAGGGTTTTAGCGGCAGGAATAGCCATAAGAATAAGAATGATGAAAGGCACGACCGTCCATGCAATTTCCACTTTTACATTTTCATGGAAGTGAGCGGGCTTAGCGCCTCTGGATTTACGGTGCAAGTACATGGAGGCAAACATAACCCCGAAAACCGCAACAGCAATTGCGATACAGATAAAGAACATCAACATATGCAGGTCGTAAACTTGACCACTTATGTCTGTTGCGCCTCGGCGCAAATTTATGGAAGAGCCTTCGCCCGTTGCTGCATCAGCAAACAGTAGTGGCGAGGTAAGCAAAAGTGGAAGCCCGTAAAGCCACTTTGTCACTTGTGTCGCCGCTTGTGTCGTTACTCGTTTCACTCAACACCTCCGTTATAACAGAAGCATTGACGCACTGGTTGCGCTGCGCTTCTGGCAACTGATACCCGAAATCCAACTTTTAACTTAACTATCTAGCCTTAGTTGTAAACCAAAGTTACATCTATTGTTATTATTTTGTTAAATACAGTATAAGAATTGCTCAATAAAACGCACAAGTCTAGTCTTTTCTAAGAAAAAACAATTGCAGCGTTGAATTTTTAATCAAAAGTTGTATGTAAGAGAAATGACACATACAACAGCGTATGGATGCTGTAGCGGTAATTAGTGAGCTTGTTTGAAACGCTCATTTTGAACGAGATAGGCAAATAGAAGCTGCCAATAAGTTTCTTATAATCAAAAGCTAGTTGCGTAATTTTGATTGTTTTTCAAACAAAATAGGTGACAAAAATAGCGCTAGCTAGCACTGAAAAGGGTGACATAAATAGAAGAAAATATGTGGGAGCGGTATCTGGTGGCTTTTAAGAGATTTCTTAGGCTTAAATACGATTATTGTGTAAGCAAGGTATGGTAAACATACAAAAAAGCGGCCTATAAGCCGCTTTCTTTACTAAATAGCTAAAAGGTTACATCCAGTCAGCATTTCGAATAACACCAACGGCAATCCCTTCAATGGAGAAAGGCTCTGACGCTAAGTCGACTTTAATAGGTGAAAATTCATCATTTTCAGCGTGAAGTAATACTTCGCGGCCACGCTTTTCAAGGCGTTTAACAGTAACGTCTTCATCGACACGTGCCACTACCACCTGCCCATTATGGACATCCGTAGTACGATGCACGGCTAGCAAGTCACCATCAAGTATACCAATGTCTTTCATACTCATACCGCTTACACGAAGTAAGAAGTCAGCGTGAGGCTGAAACAGGGCAGGGTCGACCTTATAATGAGACTCTATATGCTCTTGCGCTAGAATCGGCTCGCCCGCAGCCACTCGGCCAATAAGAGGAAGACCTTCTTCTTCAGGGGTTTCATCTTCAAGTGGAATATTCAACTTAATACCACGAGAAGTGCCTGGAAGGATTTCGATGACGCCTTTACGGGCCAACGCTTTTAAATGTTCTTCAGCGGCATTCGCAGAACGAAAACCTAAATGACGGGCAATTTCTGCACGGGTAGGCGGCATGCCAGTTTCGAGCATCGTTGTTTTTATAAGCTCGAGAACTTCTGTTTGTCTTGCTGTGAGTGGGCGCATAAAAGACCTGTCTGTCTATACAGTTCCTGTAAGTATATACACCTAAAAGGAAATGACAAGCATTGGATGCTATTTACATGCTTCGAACACTTGCCATAAAAAAAGAGCCCTACCTTAGTAGAGCTCTCTGCAAACGTCTACTAATGCACCCATATAGCGCTAGAATAGGTAGACGTTTGTATTTCAAGGTTCCCTGAATCAGCTTTGCGCACTTTCAAATTTCCGTAATCTTGACCTTGCCGACTTGCAAACGCAGGACCGCGCCACCTTACAAAGCCATCGGTTCCAAAGCTAACAAGATGGCTATAAATGTTAAGTGAGAAATCGGCTGTATTATGGCTAACGCCAATAAGATTCTGGTTTTGTTCAGTAGTTACATCAGCTTGAATATTAGAGATATCTGCAGGTATGCTCGCACGCAAGCTCTCGGTAAGCGCCTCACCAGAAAAGTCATAAACAATCAGCTCATCATCATAATTCGTACACGCTAATTCCGGCTGCTCATCTGAGTCTGCATTAATAGTAATTAGCTGATCACATATACCGTCCACCGACGCGGCTTGTGATAATCCTGCATCGGTTATCTTTAATACTTCCATGCCAGACTCGTTAGTTGTCAACGCTACAAATGCACTTCCGTTTGAAATAAAGGGAGCGAGGTGCGTGACATGACCGATATTATAGTTAGCAATAATCAATTGGTTTTGAATATCAAAAATATTCAGTTCAGTCCCAATCATTACTAATGCGTCAGTGAAGCCATCGAAATTCATGTCTAAGGCTTCAATTATGCCAATATTGCTATTACTACTTGAATCATACTGCCAGTGAACCTCACCATTGTGTAGCTGGATAGCGGCGAAGCTTCCATCGTAATAATTGGTTGTCGATGTAAACAAATCACCTGCACCATCATTGTTAAAGTCGGTTGCTATAGAATTAGTGCCTGCGCCCCAGTTCTCTGAAACAGTATCACTTAGTTCTATATTTCCCTCTTTATCCAACATGATATAGCGTGACGAGCCATAGCCACTTTCAGTTGAAGAAATAAAGAATATTGCACGCTCATCATTGTCGATGACATTTGCCCAACCAGCTGACGAAAAGCTATCTAACTGTACTTCTGCTGTATTTTCTTTGATAGTAATTGTGCTGCCATTCAGTTCTGCGGTGATAAGTTCATCAGCGCCAGTACTCGAAACACCGGTTCCCCACAACACCTCTGTTGAACCATCATTATCTATATCACCTACTGTAATTGATGATACACCATGGTCTTGTGAACTCACTCGCCATAGCTCACTCAATTTATCATCGATCATTGTGTAGGCAGTAACGTCTCCCCATTGGCAATCGCCGACAAGGAGGACAGATTGTCCAGACAAAACTGCATCATTGATATCGCATGTGTTGAAGTTATCAAAATTATCCAGCTGCACTTTGGTAATCGCTGAGTACACCTCAATATAGCCCCAATAATCAGCACCCACGATTTCACTCACACCATCCCCGTCAAAGTCAGGAACCGCAATATGCGCATCGCCGAAACCATTACTTTTGACCCACTGATTTTCACCAGTTGCTAAGTCATAAACGAAACCACTATTAGCGACAAGCTCCAGTGCTGAATCATCATCAACATTGGCGACAGCGATTTCTTTTGCATTACCAACATTAAAACTAAATAGCGTAGTTTCTGGTGAATCTAAGGCAATAACATTGGCCGTGGTATCATCGCTATAATATTCAGCAGCAACGAGATAAATAAGCTCTTCGATACCATCGCCATCGATATCGGTAAGGATAGCGCTCTTAATTTCCAAATCACTTTCGATCAGACTTTCAGCCATTTTATTTGTGTCGGTAATTACCGATACGCCATATTCTGTCACAACGAGAATATCGTCTTTACCATCGCTATTCACATCGCTAATCAATACCTGACGAAGTAATCCGTCGGTTGGGAGCATATATGGATATAACCAAGTTTGCTGGTAGCGCCCATTAATCAATGAAAGTGTGAATACATTGGAATTAGAGTCTGTAGACACTAACTCGTTGTTACCGTCCCCGGTTATATCTGCTACATGCATAGCATTATTTTGACTAGGTACTAGCAATCCAGAGCGAGCAAGAGTGATATCTCTGTCTGATAAAACGGCCACATCACGCTCAATATACGTTTGTGGATCTGAACTGTTATCAGAAAAAGTAAATGTAAAATACTGCACAGGAAATAGCTGTTCATTAGGGACTTGCCAGCTAATTACACCATTATCAGATAACGTTACTCCATCAGGTCCAGCTATTAAACCAGCTCCAGTTGAAGACTCTCCAGTGTCTGGGTCGTTAATTAGCACACTAAATTCTACATAATCGCCGGCTTGGATTTCGTCGGGCAGATTGTCGATAACAACCTCTGCAGGACTGTCTTGAAGTTCAATCTCTAGTGGCCATGACTCCACAACGTTAACACCGTCTGACACCACGGCTGATACTTGTAACTTATCGCCAAAAACGGCCACATTGGGAGGTAAGGTGGCTTCTGTATAATCGTCTAAAAGCACCTCATTCAAATACCATCGGTAGCTAATAGTCAGTTCTTCGTTAGTATTATCTGGATCATAATATTCGGTTGGTTCGACCATAATAGTTGAGGTTGTGTACACCTCGTCCCACCAAGGGTCTAGCAAATACGGCGTGCCAACATATGGGGGTAGCGAGAGTTCATCTATCGGTAATAGTGTTTTGTCGTTGTTTCCATACAGTAACTCGTAAACGTCATTGTAATAAACACCCATATCGAAGACTTCATCGCCATCAGTATCAACCACAAATTTGACTGGTCCCTGTTCGAAAATAAATGCGGCTTTATTCGCGCCCTCCATAAAAAATGTAGTCTCATACAGATAAGGAGGATATTCGCCATTAACATCTAGTAAAATGCTAACTTTTCCCACATCACCAATATAAATATCACCTTCCATTGAAACAGCATTCGAGTAGTAGCTATAGGTCTCATTCGACGTTGTATCGATTTTGTAGCTTTTGTCGCCTATTCTCGCGGTAATGTAGTTTTCAAAAGTATCGCTATAGCCAGTTTCATAATCGGTTCCAGTATTTTTATAAGATGCGTAACCAGATAACGTCGTAATAACGTCATCATACGCCCACTGGAGATCGCCAAAATACGTTACGAAATGGAAGTTATCTTCACTTAATGACAATATATCAAGCGCTGCACGACCATTTAGGGTCACATCGTCGTCATAATATTGGCAATTTGAGTATGTTAGCGAAAGCTTAACTGTTTCGTTGCTCTCTATCTTACCAAGATACCTTACCGTTCCTCTTTCACCACACTGGTAGGTAGCATCTACATTTCCGTTAGCATCTATTGCATCAGAAAAGTCTTCTTCCCCTATATTGGGAATGACCAACTGAGATTCGCCAAATAATAGGGAATAAGCTTCTTCGGCTATGGAAGGAGTCATTTCTGGGCTTACGTTACTACCGGCATAGTCTTCGTTAGCGATAGAAACCGCAGCACTTTGCAACTCACTAGAAGTGTAGTTAGATGCATCTTGAATTTTTTCTATGGAAGTAATAGGTGCTGGCAGCGGAGTTGGCGTAACTGAAGGGTTGGAATCTGAACCACCTCCACCACCGCAGGCAGTAATTGCTAGTAAGCTTGAAGCAAGCACAGAAATACAGACAAGTTTATTCACTTTTTATCGTCCTTGATTTTTATTTTTCGGGGGTAAAAATACCCTAGTGATATTATTTGAACAATAAAAATATGCTTAAAAACTTCGAAATGAGGTAAATTTAATGTAAAAAGCGGCCATTGGGCCGCTTTGAGTATTGACTTTAATTGTTCGTATTAAAACTTATATTGCAAACTCACACGCGCATTAAGCGGCTCGCCGGTAGCAATATTGTTGTCGTTGTGTGCTGACGGGAAATAGTCTTCATCGAATACGTTTTCCACGTTTAGCTGAATTTTAACGTCTTCGCTGTAATCGTAATACACTGCAGCGTCTACGCGAACAAAGTCAGGTAGTTCAACGGTATTATTTAAAGAGGCATACTGCTCAGATTGATAAATCACGCCTAATGCAACACGCCACTTATCGTTAACTTCATACTGGTTCCATAACGTCAGCATGTGTTCTGGTAGCTGTGCTAAGTCGCGATTTGCCAGTGCGCCGTCTACAATGCGGCCCATTTCTTCGCCATCAAGGTTGCTATACCCAGCATTTATTACCCAACGCTCTGAAAGCTTGCCCACCACCTGCACTTCAAAACCTTTGGTTTCGGTGCCAGTTAAAATAGACGCTTCTGGGTTGTTAGGATCCTGCGCTGTGCCGTTTTCACGTTCAACTTCAAATGCCGCCGCGGTTACGCTAAGTGAGTCAGAGAAATTCCATTTAACGCCAATTTCTTTGTTTTCAAATTCTTCAGCTTCCAGCGCTTGGCTTGTAAGCGACAGGGAAAGGAATTGATCACCTGAACGAGGTAAAAACGATTTGCTGTAACTGGCGTAAATCGAAACTGATTCTGCAGGCTTGTAAATTAGGCCTGCACGAGGAGACACTTGTGAATCAGAGCTCGAAAGAAAACCACTGTTACCATCGTCAGCACCGTTAGCTACTTCAATACTGTCTACCACATCGATATCAAAATTATCGTAGCGAAGACCGGCAACCACAATCCAATTCTCGTTAAGCTTAATTTCATCTTGCACGAACGCTGAGGTAAAGGTGACGTCTGACGCACGATCTCTTACTGGGTCCGTCAGCGTCATTGAAGGAATAACCAATGGGTCGCTAAACACAAAGGATACTTGGTCGTCTTGGCTGTCTGCAAAAAATGCATCACGACGAGTATTTTCTGTATCTTGGCTACCGTACTCCATTCCTGTTAGTAAGGTATGGTTGATATCACCTGTCGCAAATTGCCCGATAAGGTTCAATTGAACCAACGCATTCTCACGAGTAGTGGTATCGCGATAACCGTCTAACGTAACCGTACCTGCATCAGCGTCAAAATTAACGGGGTACAAGTTTTGATAAGCTTTGTCATAGTCAGCAAACTGAACGGTACCGTTCAAGTTCCAACTCTGCGATAGTGCATGATCAACACGAACACGGGCAATATGTGCTTCAAGGGTAGTATTGTTGAAATCTGGATCACCAAAGTAGGTGTCGTCATAGCCTTCTAGCGGCGCACCATCTAATGAAGGTATACCTCTATCGACTAAACGGTCATCGTTTACGTATTCGTAAGATGCAACCACCGTGGTGTCGTCGTTAGCCATCCATGTATAGGTGGGGTTAATGGCGTAACGTTCACCATCTTTAAAATCACGATGATTATCAATACTGTCAAACACACCATTAAAACGAAAAGCATTGTTCGCATCTATGGCTTTATTGGTATCTATACTAATAGAACCTGCACCAAAGGTATCAATACCTGCTGACAGCGTAGTGAAATCTTCAGCGCTACTGGCCACTTTAGTCACACGGTTAACCACGCCACCGCCACCTCCACGGCCAAATAAAAGCGCGTTCGCGCCACGCAATATTTCAACGCGCTCTAAGTTATATAGCGGGCGAAAGTACTGAACGTCGTCACGAAGACCGTCAACAAAGAAATCCGCAGTCGTGTTCTGACCACGAATAGTCACTTGATCGCGATGATCTTCACCCAATCCAATGCTCACCCCTGGGGTGTATTGCATAACATCAGCAATGCTAAACAATGCTTGTTCTGAAATTTGTGCTGCGCTTACAACAGATACTGACTGCGGCACGTTAACTAATAATGTAGGGGTTTTAACCGCTGTGGCGACTTGTTGACCAAAGAATGCGCCGCGTACGGTAATACGCTCAACACTTCCTTCTGACTCAGTTATATTTTCTTGAGCCAAAACAGATGTGCCATAAAGTGCTAATAGAACAGCAGTAGAAATAGTTGCTTTACCAAGTTTCAAGCAAGTCTCCTCGAGTGATAATCCAAACAGTATTGAAAATGATAGATATTCTTATTTAGGACGGATTCTAGTCAGGTTTATTGGTAATTAAAAGGTGTATTAATAAAAATTAAACTTTTGTTATAAATGCCTCCGTCAGCTTAACGAGACAGTTTATTGAAACCGACCTTTCGAATGGGCTCAGTACCTTCAATGGAATTTACGTCAAGATGACAAGTTTGCTATTAAGGCATAAAGTAAACCTTCTTCTAGCTATGCTTAATCAGAGTATTAATACCATCATGTTGAATTACCTCGACTATACCCCCGAGTTGGCTCCCCATTTCGACCGCATAAATAGAGAGTGGATAACCAAAATGTTTCATTTAGAGAGCATTGATGAGGCTGTTATTGGTTACCCACAGCGCAGCATTATCGATAAAGGTGGGTACATTTGGTTTGCTGAACATCCCGACTTTGGCATTGTAGGTACATGTGCATTAATGAAAAAAGGAGAAGGAGTATTCGAACTTACTAAGATGGGAGTGGTCAGTGAAGCCAGAGGATTAAAAGTAGGGGAAGGCTTGTTACAGCATGTGTTGAATCACGCCCCTGCCATTGCTTTTAATACACTATTTCTTTTAACCAATAAGAAGTGCGAAGCCGCCATTCATCTTTACGAAAAAAATGGCTTTGTTCATTGTGAAGAAATCATGCAAAAATTTGGTTGTGCTTATGAACGCTGCGACGTGGCAATGTATTATAAAGGTACTGTCACCAACTGATGGGTGAGTAAAAAGACGCTCAATCAATATGCTATGGCGACGATTTATACTAATGATGCTTTCAAACAGCCCCACGCCCTCTGCAAGACTTTGCATGAGATGTGGTACACTTCTCCCGTTTTAATTTCATAGGATTACAGAATTCATGTCGTGGATGCGAAAAGCCCTTTTGTCGCTATTTCATTATCCTGTTAAGTTGCTGGTTAAAGCCCACAGCATTCCCGTAAACGTAGAAACTGAGCTTGGCATTGATAAGTCGAAGCCCATCGTTTACTTGCTTCCAGCAAACTCGGTAACCGATCAATTAGCGCTTAGAATGTCAACAGAAGCACTAGGCCTACCGAGCCCGACTGATACGCTTACGTTGGCGGGCAGAGAATACCCTTCTACGCTGTTTTTGCGTAAAACCCAGCCGATATTTCGTTCACAAGCAGACGATACGGGTATTGAAGATGTATTTACTGACTTGTTTCATTTGCACAGAGATCATCACCAATTAGATCTTCAAGTGGTTCCGGTGTTTGTAACCTGGGGCCGAGCGCCTGGCCGAGGAACCCCAGGGTTAGCCGATCTTATTGCCGACAATGCAGCGCCAAGTTGGCTAAGAAAACTCTTTATCGTGATGTTTTTAGGCCGCGATAACTTTATTAATTACTCAAAAGCGGTATCGGCTCGCGCCATGTCAAATCAACATGGCAGTGATAAAAGCATTGCACACAAGTTAGTACGTGTAGCAAGTACTCACTTTCAGCGTAAACGCCAAAGTATGACCGGCCCTACCTTGTTAGAGCGCCAAGAGTTGAACAACAGTGTACTAGGTTCTGATGCCGTGCGCCGTGCTATGGCTGAAGAATCTCGCAGTAAAAAAATTACCCATGACGCATCTAAAGACAGAGCGCAATCATACGTTACCGAAATAGCCGCAGATTACCGCGAAGGACTTATACGTTTTGGCGATCGACTGCTTACTCGTATTTGGAACAAAATTTACAATGGTATAAGTGTTGGCCACTCCGAACGTATTCGAGAGCTTGCCGCAAACGGCCATGAGATTGTTTACGTGCCTTGTCACCGCAGCCATATGGATTACCTTTTGCTGACCTACGTGATTTATCATGAAGGTATGGTAACCCCTCACATTGCCGCCGGTATTAACCTAAACTTCTGGCCGGTGGGTAAGATTTTCCGCCGTGGTGGTGCCTTTTTCTTACGCCGAAGCTTTGCTGGTAATAAGCTATATACCGCCGTGTTCCGCGAATATTTAGAGTTACTTTTCAATAAAGGCTATTCAGTTAAGTATTACCCTGAAGGTGGCCGCAGCCGCACTGGTCGTCTTATTCCGCCCAAAACAGGCATGCTAGCCATGACCATTCAGGCCATGTTGAAGGGTGTGAATAGGCCTGTTAGCTTGGTACCTGTCTATATTGGCTACGAAAACGTGATGGAAGTGAAAAGCTATCTGAATGAGCTTAAGGGTACTAAGAAGCAAAAAGAATCGAACTGGCAAGTGTTCTCGGCTATTCGCAAGCTTAGAAACTACGGTCATGGTTATGTAAACTTTGGTGAGCCTATTCAGCTGAATCAATTTTTGGAAACCCATGTGCCAAATTGGCGTGACTGCCGTGATGCTGAGCCAGAGAAAAAGCCGGCATGGTTAACGCCGGCGGTAAACGAGTTGGCCAATAATGTTATGACACGTATTAATCGCGCAGCAGCGGTTAATGGCATGGCGTTAACATCGCTGTGTTTACTGTCATCAAAAACACAAACTATGAGTGAGTCTGAGCTTAAACAAGCCATGGGCGACTTTATCAGTTTGTTTAAAAACGTGCCTTTCAGTGCCGATGCCACCATCCCTGATGCCAGCGCGAAGGAATTGTTCGACGATACCTTAAAGCTTGGCAAGTTTGTGGTTGAGGAAGACGATTATGGTCGATTAATTAGCCCCAAACCTAAGTCAGCGGTTTACCTCACCTACTATCGCAATAATATTTTGCACTTATTCGCGTTGCCGGGCTTAATTATGGCCTGTGTATTTGCTCATAAAGGCACAAGTAAAGCCACAGTATTCCAGTTAATTGCTGCGTTATACCCACTACTTCAGCGTGAGCTATTTTTACACTTGTCTCAAGATGAAGCCCTTGCACACACAGATGCACTTATCGATGCATTAGTTGACCAAGGCTTACTGCGCATTAAAGAGGGTGATTTACTTCCACCTGATGCTCAGCAAAAACAATTTCATTCAGCATGGTTGTTAAGCCGTTGTATGCAAGAAACCTTGCAGCGTTATGCGGTAGTACTGACTATTTTAGACAAAGAGAAAGTGATTAGTCGCGGCGCACTTGAACGCACTAGCCGCCAAGTGGCGGAACGCTTATCTACCCTTTATGGGCTAAGCTCACCTGAGTTTTACGATAAGAACGTACTTTCTAGCTTTATCAGCGCCTTAAAAGATAACCATTGGTTAGACTCTACAGAAGATGGCAGCCTGAAATACTCTGAAGAGTGTGAAGCACTTCGGGAAGACGTGATGGCGCTAGTATGGCCTGAAATGACCCAACATTTAGAGAACGTGGTATTGCATAACTAGCCTATACTTCGTCAGTGTGTTTGCAGCTAGTTACTAGTTACAGCGCTGCACACTGAAGAGACTGTTATCGATGCCACAAAAAAGCCGAAACGTTGAAATACAACGCTTCGGCTTTTTTATTGATTTGGAATACGCTTTACCTCGCCCCAAGGTAAGCCGTGCTTAACTTGAAGCGAGGTAAAGCGAAAACGGTTTGCTCTTTACTTAGATGGTTGTGACAAGAAGAACTTATAGGCAGGATCTTGTGTTACTTCATCTACTTTGTAGCCAAGTTCGATAACATGCTCATTGAAAGCGTCTCGGCTTTCTGGCGCAATATCAAACCCAACTAACACTAAGCCTTCTGCCGCACCGTGGTTACGGTAATGGAACAAGGTAATGTTCCACGATTCACCCAAGGTGTTTAAGAAGGTTAGCAATGCGCCAGGGCGCTCTGGAAATTCAAAACTGAACACTTGCTCGTTCAATATCGCCGGAGGTCTTCCCCCTACCATGTGACGAACGTGTAGTTTGGCTAATTCGTTATTGGTTAAGTTAAAGCATTGGTAGCCTTTAGCTTCTAAGTCGCTTTGCAGGCTTAAGAACTCTTGCTGGCCGCCTTTTAATTTAACCCCAACGAAAATATGGGCTTCGTCGTCATTAGCATAACGATAATTAAATTCAGTAATCGCTTTTGCGCCAACACATTCACAAAACTGCTTAAATGCCCCTTTGCGCTCAGGTATTTTCACTGCAAATACGGCTTCTTTTTGCTCGCCCAGTTCACAGCGTTCAGACACATAACGCAAAGTATGAAAGTTAATATTAGCGCCGCATAAAATGCCGCCTAGCTTCTTGCCGGTAAGGTCGTGCTGCTTGGCATACTTTCGAATAGCAGCCACAGACAAGGCACCAGCAGGCTCAGCAATAACACGGGTGTCATCAAAAATATCTTTAATGGCACCGCATATTTCATCGTTGGTTACCGTCATGGTTTCATCAATCAAGCGATTACACAGCCTAAAGGTTTCCTGACCCATGACCTTAACGGCAACGCCATCGGCAAAAATGCCTACGTTTTCAAGTGCAGCAGGTGCACCTTCTTTTTGCGCCAAGGCAAAACAGGCAGACTCTTCCGATTCAACGGCAACAATTTTAATCTCTGGCTTTAATTGCTTTAAGTAAACCGCAATACCGGCCGCTAAACCGCCACCACCTACCGCAACAAACAAAATATCCAGGTTAGGGTTTTGCTCTAGCAGTTCACGAGCAACCGTTCCTTGACCCGCGATTACGTCAGGGTCATCGAAGGGCGGCACAAAGGTATAACCATGTTCTGCACAAAGCGCTTTCGCGTGGCCGCTGGCTTGATCGAAACTCGTGCCATGCAGGACAACGTTTACATGGTCGCCGCCAAAACGACGTACTGCATCCACTTTGATGTCAGGGGTCGTTTCAGGCATCACAATAGTTGCCTGAATGCCCTTGCGCCTAGCGCTGTACGCCAAACCTTGTGCATGATTACCAGCTGAAGCACCGATAACGCCGGCATTAAGCTGTGCTTCGCTTAACGAACTTATTCGGTTGTAAGCGCCGCGTAACTTAAATGACTTAACCGGCTGCTGGTCTTCACGCTTTAAGAATATTTCATTGCCTAATTCGGCAGACAACAACGACATGTAAGAAAGCTCACTGCTTACAGCTACGTCGTAAACAGGGGCTAATAGAATTTTCTTTAAATAGTCGTGATCGCTAACGGTCATAGATTTTCCAGTTTCGATACATCACGTACTGCACCTTTATCCGCACTGGTGGCCAATGCAGCAAAAGTTTTCAATGATGTTGATACTTCACGAACGCGATCTTTAGGGCGCCAAGGCTTATCGCTGGCTTCCATTTTCGCGCGGCGCTCTGCTAGCTCTTCATCGCTAATAGCAATGTTGATGCTACGATTTGGAATATCAATTTCAATCTTATCGCCGTGCTCAACTAAACCAATACCACCGCCACTGGCAGCTTCTGGCGAGCAGTGACCAATCGATAGGCCACTAGTACCACCAGAGAAACGGCCATCGGTAACGAGCGCACAGGATTTACCTAAGCCTTTCGACTTCAGGTATGACGTGGGGTATAGCATTTCTTGCATACCCGGTCCGCCCCGTGGGCCTTCGTAACGAATGAATACCACATCGCCTGCTTTCACATCGTCAGCCAAAATACCGGCTACGGCATCATCTTGGCTTTCGTAAATACGTGCAGTACCGGTGAACTTCAAAATAGATTCATCAACACCAGCGGTTTTAACAATACAGCCATCTTCTGCCACATTACCGTATAACACGGCTAGGCCACCTTCTTGGCTAAAGGCATTTTCAACTGAGCGAATACAACCGTTTTCACGGTCGCTATCTGCTTCATCCCAACGACAGCTTTGGCTGAATGCTTGGGTAGTACGAATGCCGGCAGGGCCTGCACGGAAAAATTTAATCGCGTCGGTATTGTCTGGGTTGGTGATATCCCAGTCTGCAATGACTTCTGTAAGTGACTTACCTAATACATGGTTTGCATCACCATGCAGTAAGCCACCTTTGTTTAATTCATTTAAAATACCTAATACGCCACCTGCACGGTGTACGTCTTCCATATGGTATTTCGGGGTAGACGGTGCCACTTTACAAAGGTGGGGAACCTTACGTGACAGTCTATCGATGTCGTTCATAGTGAAAGGTATTTCACCTTCCATTGCTGCTGCTAACAAATGCAAAATGGTGTTAGTTGAACCACCCATGGCAATGTCTAAGCTCATGGCGTTTTCAAAGGCATTGAAGTTAGCAATATTACGTGGCAAGACGCTTTCGTCATCGTCGCCATAGTAACGTTTACACAGCTCTACGATTTGCGAACCTGCTTTTTTAAACAAACCTTCACGGTCAGCGTGGGTGGCTAGCATTGAACCGTTACCCGGAAGCGATAAACCGAGTGCTTCCGTTAAGCAGTTCATTGAGTTTGCAGTAAACATACCTGAGCATGAGCCACAGGTAGGACATGCAGAACGTTCGATTTCGTCGGTATCAGAGTCACTCACTTTATCGTCGGCAGCGGCTACCATGGCATCCACTAAGTCGAGTTTGATGATTTGATCAGAAAGCTTGGTTTTACCCGCTTCCATCGGACCGCCTGATACAAACACAACAGGTACGTTTAAGCGCAATGACGCCATTAACATTCCTGGCGTAATTTTGTCGCAGTTTGAAATACATACAATGGCGTCGGCGCAGTGCGCGTTCACCATGTACTCTACTGCATCAGCAATAATTTCACGGGAAGGTAAGCTGTAAAGCATGCCACTGTGGCCCATAGCAATACCATCATCTACCGCGATAGTATTAAATTCTTTTGCTACACCACCGGCGGCTTCAACGCTTCGTGCCACTAATTGACCCATGTCTTTTAGATGCACATGCCCCGGCACAAACTGCGTGAAAGAGTTAGCAATAGCAATAATAGGTTTACCGAAATCAGAATCCTTCATTCCCGTTGCACGCCATAGAGCGCGTGCGCCGGCCATATTTCTACCTTGCGTAGTCGTTGCAGATCGTAACTTGGGCATAAAATCCTTCCCGTTTAATAAATAGCTAAATTAATTACTTGTAAACCGGTGTTAACCAGTTCCATTTGTCTTCAGTAGTACCGTTGAAAAGACCGAAGAACATATCTTGCACTTCTTTGGTGATTGGGCCACGGCCGCCCGCACCTACTTCAATTCCATCTACACTGCGTACTGGCGTCACTTCTGCCGCTGTACCACACATGAAGACTTCATCAGCTAGATACATAGCTTCACGAGGAATATTTTCTTCGCGAACTTCGTAGCCTTTGTCTCTAAGTAGCGTGATACACGTATCACGAGTAATGCCTGGAAGAATAGCGGCAGTTTTTGGTGTGGTAACCACAATGCCGTCGCGAATAACGAAAATATTTTCGCCCGCACCTTCACTGATGAAGCCGTTTGTATCAAGGGCAATACCTTCTCCGTAGCCATGACGACGGGCTTCCATCGAAATCAGCTGTGAAGATAAGTAGTTACCACCGGCTTTTGCACCAGTCGGCATGGTATTAGCTGCTAAGCGGTTCCAAGAAGAAATCCCCGCATCTACACCATTTTTAAGGGCTTCTTCACCTAAGTAAGCGCCCCACTCAAATGCAGCAATGGCAACTTCAGCTTCTGTACCAAACGGCACTTGAAGTCCCATACCAATATCACCGTAGAACGCGATTGGGCGAATGTACGCTGATTTCAATTTGTTCTCACGAATGATATCAAGGGTAGCTTGGTTAATTTGATCTAGCGTGTATGGAATGGTCATACGATAGATTTTCGCTGAATCGAACAAGCGACGGTTGTGATCGTTTAAACGAAAAACACAAGTGCCTTGATCCGGCGTGTTATATGCGCGCACACCTTCAAATACAGACGAACCATAATGAATAGCATGCGTCATTACGTGAACAGTAGCGTCTTTCCAATGTTTCAATTCGCCATTAAACCAAATATGTTCGGCAGGTTGCTTAGCCATGAGTAATCCTTCAAAAATTGAGCGTAAAGCCCGAACCGCGTTTTGCGGAAATATTAATACCGAGACGAATGATACATGACAGTGCGCGAGCGCCCAATACGCTGGATGCAATACGCGACGCGCGGACACATAAATTTACGCATCTGTGCTTTATCACTGACATTGAAACACTGTCGTTTGTCGTGAAAACAAAGGACATCTAATAAATACAATGAGCTTATGCCATTGAATTTTAAGATTTAATTGACGAGCAACACCCAGTTCCTTGGATGAATGCTAAAATGAATGGTTGTACGATAGGGCTATGGCTTTTCACCCCAATTAAACGTGAATTGGCCGTTACACGATTAATATGCGCAAAGAAATAGCATGAAACCGTTGCCGAAATCAAGTATTTTGCGGTTCAAACGCTGTTTTCGTCAGATAAAAAAGGGTATCGCAATACAATGGTAGACTGGTTTCACTGGTTAAATTTAGCAGGGGTAGCGGTGTGTGCTATTTCTGGCACCCTGATGGCGTACCAAAAAAGGATGGACGGGTTTGGCGTTATTGTATTGGCAAGTGCCACTGCTATAGGAGGTGGAACACTGCGCGACATGATGCTGGACGTTCCCGTATTTTGGATTGCCGATAACGATTACCTGTACACCACACTGATTGCTGCCTTCATCCCTATTATTTGGTTACGATTAAGCCCACGCTTTCCTTATCATTATTTGCTTATTGCTGATGCGTTTGGGTTAGCGTTATTTAACGTGGTAGGCATAGAAAAAGCATTAGCTAACGATACTGGCATTGCAGTGGCGATTGCCATGGGCACCATTACAGGGGTATTTGGTGGTTTGTTACGTGATGTTATATGTCGAGAAGTACCATTAGTCTTAGGCGGGGAACTCTACGCAACGACCTGTATTGTGGGGGGAATGGCCTACGGTCTCGCCATGTATCTGGGCTTTGAGGCCCAGTGGTGCGGTGCAGTTGCCCTTGCAACCACAGTATTAATGCGGCTAGGCGCTTTGCGCTGGCACTGGGAAATGCCGGTCTTCTATAACGAAAATTAGTCCTTCTTCTTGCCCTAAGTACAGTTTCAGCTTTTATCATGCTCACTTAAAGTACGCCTCTTAGGGGACTTCCTTCAAGAGCGACAAAGTATGAGCATGGCAGTAGTTAAAACCTTTGCGGGGCAGGGCGTGGCAGCCCCCGAGGTATCAGTAGAAATTCACTTGGCCAATGGTTTACCAGCGTTCCAGTTGGTAGGTATGGCAGAAACCAGTGTAAAAGAAGCCCGAGAGCGGGTGCGCAGTGCGCTCATAAACAGCGGTTTCGATTTTCCCGCTAAACGTATAACCGTAAATTTAGCCCCCGCTGATATTCCTAAGTATGGTGGGCGTTTCGACTTACCCATTGCAGTAGGTATTTTGGTGGCATCAGGGTATCTCCCTGACACTAGCGTACTCAACATCGCCTTTGTGGGCGAACTCGGGTTAAACGGTGAAATTAAGCCAGTAAGTGGCCTAGTTCCTGTTTTAATTGCAGCAGCCGACGATGACACCCCCCTTGTTTTTCCGGGGGTTAACGATGTAGAAGCCTCGTTAGTATCCTACGCCACTCGTTACCCAGCGTTTGATCTTTTATCGGTTTACGAACACCTAGCGAATAATAAAAAACTCAATAAAGGTCAGCCCTTTAGCTCGTGTTCTTCCTCTACTAGTAGTATGGGTTGGGATGATATTATTGGCCAAACACAAGCCAAGCGTGCATTAACCATTGCCGCAGCGGGTAGCCATAACCTGTTGATGGTAGGCCCTCAAGGCACGGGTAAAAGTTTACTAGCCAGTAGGTTACTTGCCCTATTACCCCCCATGACTGAACAGGAAGCTCTGGAAGTAGCCTCCATTCATTCGGTAAAAGGGGAAAATTTAAATGTAGAGCGGTTTTTAAAGCGCCACATGCGCAGCCCACATCATACTAGCTCTGCTGTAGCGCTTACCGGCGGCGGGTCGCAGCCTGTACCTGGCGAAATATCGTTAGCCCATAACGGGGTATTATTTTTAGATGAATTACCCGAATTTGGCCGCCGCGCATTAGATGTACTTAGAGAGCCATTAGAAACCGGTGATGTGCATATATCGCGGGCGATGGCGAGCGCTACCTATCCTGCCAATTTTCAATTAATAGCGGCCATGAACCCTAGTCCTACTGGCGATATTGACGACAACCGCTTAACTCCACAACAGCAGCTAAGTTATTTAAATCGCTTGTCGGGCCCCTTATTAGACAGAATAGACATACAAGTAGAGGTACCCAGGCTTGCCAGTTACGATTTATCGCCACCGGTAAATTCTGAATCTGATTCCATGTTAGAAGCCAGGGATAACGTATTACGGGCAAGAGAAGTGCAACTTCATAGGCAAGGGAAGCCCAATGCACAGCTTGCCGCGGGGGAGCTTGCTGATTTATGCCAGCTAACCGATAGCGATTTACGCTTTTTACAAGCAGCTGCTAAGCAATTAAATTTGTCGATGCGGGTATTCCACCGTACCCTTAAGGTAGCGAGGACACTGGCAGATTTGTCAGAACAGCCTACGGTTACTCGCGCCCATTTAGCCGAAGCGCTAGGTTACCGCGCATTGGATACCTTAATTAAGCAGCTAAGTAGTCAGTAGCCCATTAGGTGATACTCAACAGCAAGTAGCATGAAAGCTTAATGCTTTTAGCTTTTAATCCAGCTTAAATGTCTAAACAACTCATCATTAATTAGATAAGGGAGCCATTTCCAATTGTAAAAACGCGTTGATAAGTGGTTCGTTTTGCTTATCTTGCAAGCAACATAGCCCTAGTCCATAGGGCTCGATATCATCTACTGGAATTTGGGTTACCAAGCTAGCCATACTGGAATGATCAAGCACCACTTTAGGTACAAAACCCACACCGCATTCTAACGCCACCATGCTGACAATGGCTTCATTACCCCCTACCGAAGCATACACATTTGGCCTAATACCATGCTCTGCAAACCAGTGGTAAGCAATGCGCCTGGTAGGCCCATGCTCTGGCATGATCACCTGATGCTTAGTCCAATCTACCTGCGTCAACTGGGTTAACCGCCAATCTCGCGGCGCAATCAGCACCAAAGGCACATTGTCTAAAGGGGAAAAATGTAAGTCTGTAGGCAAGTCAGGCGTATAAATAGCTATCGATAAGTCACATTCTTTCTGCTTTACCTTATCTATCGCTAGTGCAGGGTCGCCGGTAATTAAGCGAATATCCACACCAGGATGCTGTGCCCTAAACTGACGCAATATAGCAGGCAAATGACTTTGACTGGCCGTTACAGAACAAAACAAGCTTATCTCACCTTGCAACGAATTACTGTCTTCTCGCAAGTCTACCTTCAATTGTTGCCAGTCTTTTAAAGACTGGGTAGAGAATGAAAGCAGTTTATGACCACTATGAGTAAGCGCCACTTTACGGTTGTCGCGTTTAAACAAGGTACAACCCAATTCATCCTCTAGCCTTTGTATAACGCGGCTTAGCGTAGAAGGCGACACATACATGGCTTGCGCGGTATCGCCAAAATGTAGGCTGGTGGCAAGATGCGTAAACAATTGAAGGCTACGAAAATCCATAGTGTTTCACTTATTGCAATATTATCTTGCAAATATATCATTTTCCAAAACAAAAGAAATCCCTTAATCTGCGTAGCAAGTCGTCATAGACGAGGTCGTCAACGCCACGGTTGGTTGTTGATAATGACGAAAATGAATGTTGTTCGGAATTTTTATGGCTAATTATTTCAATACCCTATCGCTACGCCAGCAGCTAGATCAGCTTGGCCGCTGCCGCTTCATGGCACGCGAAGAATTCGCTGACGGTTGTCAGTTCTTAAAAGGCAAGAAGATTGTCATTGTAGGCTGCGGTGCTCAAGGTCTTAACCAAGGCTTGAACATGCGTGACTCTGGGTTAGATGTTTCTTATGCGCTGCGTCAAGCAGCCATTGAAGAGCAGCGTGACTCTTACAAACGTGCTACTAGCAATGGTTTCACTGTTGGCACTTATCAGGAACTAATTCCTAGTGCTGACTTGGTGTACAACCTAACGCCTGATAAGCAGCATGCAAGCGTTGTAGAAGCGGTAATGCCGTTAATGCAAAAAGGCGCAACACTTGGATACTCACACGGCTTCAACATTGTTGAAGAAGGCCAACAAATCCGTAGCGATATTACGGTGGTTATGTGTGCACCTAAGTGCCCAGGTACAGAAGTACGTGAAGAATATAAGCGCGGTTTCGGTGTACCAACTCTGATTGCCGTTCACCCTGAGAACGACCCTGAAAACAAGGGTTGGGATACTGCTAAAGCATTAGCAAGTGCAACAGGTGGCGATCGTGCAGGTGTACTTGAGTCTTCGTTCGTAGCTGAAGTTAAATCTGACCTTATGGGCGAGCAAACCATTCTATGTGGTATGCAACAAGTTGCTGCAGTGCTTGCCTTTGAGAAAATGACCGCTGACGGTATTGACGCAGCGTATGCTGGTGCACTTATTCAGTTCGGCCTAGAAGCTGTCACTGAAGCACTTAAAATTGGTGGCGTAACCAACATGATGGACCGCCTATCAAACCCAGCTAAAGTGAAAGCGTACGATTTGTCAGAACAACTTACTGACTTGCTTCGCCCACTATTTGAAAAGCATCAAGACGACATCATTAGCGGTGAGTTCTCTCGCACTATGATGGAAGATTGGGCAAACGGCGATGCTAACCTACTTAGATGGCGCGAAGAAACCGGTGAAACTGGTTTTGAAAACGCACCTGTCTACGAAGGTGAAATCAGCGAGCAAGAATTCTTTGACCACGGCATCCTTTTAGTTGCCATGATCAAGTGCGGTGTAGAAGTAGCCTTCGACGTAATGGTTGAAGCGGGTATCTTACCTGAGTCTGCATACTACGAATCACTGCATGAAACACCACTTATCTCGAATACTATCGCGCGTAAGCGTCTGTATGAAATGAACGTGGTAATTTCAGACACGGCAGAATATGGAAACTATTTGTTTGCGAATGCAGCAATTCCAATTTTGCGTGAGAAATTTATGCCTACTATCGATACTTCAGTTATTGGTAAGGGATTGTCAGAAACCTCTAATCAGGTTGAAAACAAGCGCCTTGTTGATATTAACGAAGCTATTCGCACTCACGGTGTTGAGCAAGTAGGTAAGACCCTGCGTGGCTACATGACTGACATGAAAGCCATCATCGGTTAGGACAGTTTCTGTCGTTAGGTGCTTTATATAAGCCCTCTTGCCCGACCAATTTGGTCGGGCTTTTTTATGCCTGCTTGTTTTTACCTATTCCCCGCATTCGCGAACCCGCTCTGCATATCTCACCGCAAAATAAGCCAATACGAAGAAGACAAAAAAGCCAATGCCTATGGGGTATAGATTACCGTCTAAAAAGCTATCTACGAACAGCGCAATGGGCACAGAAAACAGGCTTGAGAGAGAACCGATTATAGCAGCACCAAGCCCTGCCATATCCCCTAATGGCTGCATAGCAAGTGCGTTTAAGTTACCGAATAAAATACCCACAAAAAAGAAACCAACGAACATGGTAACAACGGTAAGCACAAGTGGCGGTAACCCGTCATAAGCGAGTAATAACCCAAGATAGACAACAGCAAACCCGTTAACCCCTTTAAGGGCAAAGCGACACAAGCGTCGCATGCCGAATTTCATTACCATGGTGCCGTTGAAATAAGATGCTAAACCAATCGAAAATGCCAGCACTGCGAATATATAAGGAAACATATCGCCCACACCGTAATACACCTGAAAAATGGTTTGTGAGGCACTCAAATACGCCAGAAACGAACCAAAAATACCCGCCATTGCGAAGGTGTAACCCATTACCGTTGCATGAGTAAGGATAAATTTTGATGACAAGTAAAACTGCTTAAACGAAAACGGCCTGCGTTTATGCCGCGGCAAAGTCTCGCCTTGACGACTGAAAAACCATGTACCCGCTAAGGTTGCCACTATCAAAAATAGGGTGAATATATGAAACCACCCAAAAAAAGCCATTACTGCTTGGCCCACCATAGGCGCTATCATAGGCACAAGGATGAACACCATCATAATAAATGACATCACCCGTGCCATTGCATCACCCACGTACAAATCGCGAATAATCGCCATAGCGGCAATACGCGGTCCTGAGACACCAAAGGCTTGTATCACACGACCCACCAGCATGGTCTCTAAATTAGTGGCCGACATACACACAAAAGTGCCAATCGCAAAAATAAACAGCCCGATCAAAATGGTAAGCCTTCTACCACGACTATCTGCAAATGGACCGAAGAACATCTGCCCAAAGGCCATTCCCATAAAGAAAACAGTCACAATAAGATGGGTATGGTGCGGCTCGTCTACGTTTAGCGTCTCACCTATTTGCAGTAGTGCAGGCAGCATAGCGTCAATGCTTAACGCCACCAGCGATGTCATGGTAGCCATCAGTGCTACAAATTCAATTAACCCTAAAGGGGGCTTTCCTTGAGGCTGGCCAGCATTAGGCGCGGTCTCGCTTGAATGGGACATAATTTCTCTATTTAACGAAGAAGGGGGTATAAGTTGTGTTGCTCAGGGTGATGATTGCCACGTTAGTGCATCATAATTGCACGCTGAATGGGCAGAAGTGTAACGTAAAGATGAACAAAAAGCCGCCAGTTTCACGCTATTTGGTCGTGGAACTTGGCGGCTCTGGCTTTTTTAAGCGTACAGTGTGAAAAAAGGTTTATTCTTTTTTCAAATACTTATCTAAGAATGCATCCATTTCAGCAAAGAAGCGATGACGATTACCCTGTATAGACAAGTAATGGTCGCCCGATTCTAGTTCGACATATTTAAATGTTTTATCTAAATCTTCTAGTTCGTCAGCCATGTAACGGCTTTGCAGTGGTCTAACGATGCGATCTTCTTCGCCATGAACCAATAAAATAGGCGTTTTTATCCCTTCTGCATTGTAATAAGGAGACCGCGATTCCAAGTCGTCAAAGTCATCACCAATTTGGTCTTTCACCAAGTCTGAATTTACAAACCGTCTGGCGTGTATAACGATATGCTTTAACGAACTCACACCGGCAAAGCTGACTGCACATTGAAACAATTCAGGGGTTTTCACCGCTGCCATTAACGCAGCATAGCCACCATAGCTCGCGCCAACAATACACATATTGTCTTTAGTGGCATAGCCTTGCTCAACCATCCAGTTTGCTGCATCGGTAATGTCATCTTGCATCGACAATCCCCAGCTTTTCATCTGGCTTTGCGCAAAGTCGAAGCCGTAACCCTGAGAACCTCTAAAGTTAGGGCGAAGTACCGCGTAGCCCTTATTGGTAAAGTACGATGTCCAGTAATCGAAACCACTAAAATCTCGCGCACCTGGCCCACCGTGTGGATGAATAATCGTGGGAAACGGCCCATCACCTTTAGGTAAGGTTAAGTAGGCTTCAATTTCCATATCATCACGAGCAGTGTAAGTTATGAGGTTATGCTCGGTTAACATGCCCTCTTCAATTTTAGGGTATTGCTGAAACAAATAGTCCAGAGAACCTTTCTCGCGGTTACCAATAAAGTAAGCACCTGGCATAGTGTCTGACTCGGAGTAAACAATATAGTTGTTTTCATCACGACTGAAACTAACTAACGTATTGCTGTAGTCGGCTAACGCCTGATCTAGCCCATTCTGAAGCGCCACGTAGCGCTCATCCCAGTAATGTCTTCCAAGGTGACGAATACCAATAGCATCGTTGGTAACAGGAGAGTAGATTAGACTACCATCTACGTCATAACCTTCATCTGAGAAAATTTCTGTATGCTCATTGGTCTCAAGGTTAAGCGTAAACAAGGCTTTGTAGTCTCCCTTGTAACCGCGATAATAAAGAATGTTGGGATCAAGACCAAACCCGAGAGGCATTTCACCTTTTTCACTCATGGCATTGTAACTAAACAGGGTACGCCAACTATCATCTTCTTTAAGTAATACGTGGCGCTCACCGCTGTCATAATCTAGCGTGATGCCAACGCGAACATTATGCTGTCGATCAACTACCCAGTCTCTGATACTGCGCTTCCCACGCTCCAATCTTGTAGTGCTGCCAGTATAGACATTCACTTTAAATACAGAGGGAAGGGCGAAAACTTCTACATCGATGGCCATTAAGATGTGTTCAGGGTCATCAGGTAGCCAATCAATCACATTGTCTTGAAATTGGGGGACACGATTAGGGTCTGCCGCTCTTCGTTTCAGTCTTCGCCAATCTAAAAGGTGTTTAGGTTTTTCGCCTTGCGCATCGAAGTTCATAGCGAGTAGACGAGTATCATAAACCCGTGTGTTACCGCGACGACTTTCATAACGAGCACTAACAACTATTCGCTCATCGTTAACCCACCGGTACCAATTAATCTTAACTTTTTCATTATCGGAATGAAGAAGATAGTGAATTTTACCTGTAGTAAGGTCAAAGGTTGCTAACACCGATAGTTCGTCAGGTTCATTAACGTTTTTCACAAACGCAATTTTATCGCCTTTGGGCGACAGCGCAGGAGTTCGGTAAGCGGGTAGGGCACTAAATACGGTGTAAGGAAGAGGCGGTGAAACAGTTTCTGCTGGCTCGGCGGTATTTTCGTCACTTAGTGCACAAGCGCTGACTAAGCTGAATAAAAATAGAACCACTAAAGAGGTAACTGAGTGAATACACGAGAACAAACGACAGCGCATATATTTTCCTTTGCTTATTAATAAACCCTTATCGAACTATTCATCCTGTGAT
Organism: uncultured Alteromonas sp.; assembly: GCF_963976965.1. Classification (NCBI taxonomy): domain Bacteria; kingdom Pseudomonadati; phylum Pseudomonadota; class Gammaproteobacteria; order Alteromonadales; family Alteromonadaceae; genus Alteromonas; species uncultured Alteromonas sp. Next base: position 15,267 of record NZ_CAXBMP010000004.1, on the reverse strand, counting down.
TAGCTCGAAGACCACTATACAACATTTTATAATTTAAAAAGAAAGTTCAATTGTAATAATTGGTTACATTCAGACAAAACACTACACTAAAAAGTGCTTAACATTAACATGTACTTTAGTTGTGCTTTTTTACTCAATACACAGTATACAAAGGGGTATGGTATTATCGGCATTGTCGATGCTGTGTTGCTTATCTCGTATCATATTAGCGCCCCCTTTTTCGTAAAGGCTGAAACCGCGCCGTCTCTTTTTTTTGCTACAAGGAATCGCATTTTTCAATGCCACTGTGCTTTATATCTTCTTTAAAAACGCTGCTAACGGGTATTAAAGCCCGGCGCAACCAAGGGTACGCTCTTCGATTTTTATCGCTGTGCCTATTGGTAATTTTTATCGCCTCTGCTCATGCAGTTACCTATAAAATCAATGGGGTAAAGCAAGACAAGCTTAAAGATAATATTCGCCTGCACTTGAACAATTTAGATGTAGAAACTGAGCTATTGAATGACCCATTCTGGCAAGATGAAGTTATCGCTACAGTAGCCACCGCTGTGCAGCCCTTTGGCTATTACAATAGCAATGCAACGGTAGAAGTCACTAAGGACGATGAGGTCGTTGTAACCGTTTCACTTAGCGACCCTCTTCTTGTATCAAAGGTCACTCGAGAAATTATTGGTGTAGGCCGAGAAGATAGCGACTTTAGAAGCCGTTTTAATGCGTTTTCACTTAAAGAAGGAGATGTACTTGATCAGCCCGTTTACGAGTCGTTTAAGTCATCGATGTTCAATTATGCCCTATCTCATGGTTACTTTGATTTCTATTGGCAGGCCACGCGGTTAGATTTAGTTAGAGAAGAAAAAGAAGCTAATATTCTGCTCATAGCCCAAAGTGGCTCTCGTTATAACTTTGGTAAATTGAAATTTATTGGGGAAGACAAAGCAAAAGCGATTATTAAACGACTAACTCCGTTTGAAGAAGGTGAGCCTTATTCTTCAGCAAAATTGTCTGACTTCAACCGTTCGTTAAATCAATCAGGGTATTTCAACCGTGTTATTGCACGGCCTGTAGTAAGTGACGCTGAGGGACTAAATGTCCCTATTGAAGTTTCGCTATCACATCGCCCCCGAGATGCGTTTGATGTCTCTATTGGTGCTGCTACCGATACCGGCCCTAGAGTCACTTTAGGCTGGGAGCGCCCATGGGTAAATGATCGCGGTCATTCGATTTCCTCCGATATTTTTATCTCTCAACCTGAGCAATCGGTTACGGCAGACTATCGCATTCCGATGCAGAACATCACTAAAGATTACGTTAGCTTTGAAGCCGGCTATCAATTTATTGAATACAGCAATACCTCGATTGAAAGTGAAACTTTATCACTTGCGGCTCACCGATATTTTCAAGAAGAGCATTCGCCTTGGCAACACGATGGCTCTATTACCTATTTACGAGAAACCTACGATCAAGGTGACACTGACGACACCACAACCTCACTGATACTGCCGGGCTACTCTATTACCTATATCACCAAAGATAACGACCTTAATATTAACAACGGCAATTATTTTCAGTTTTTGACCCAAGTAGGGCGAGATAATCTTGGCTCTGACATCAATATCGTAAAATCTGTAATGGAAGGCATGGTCATTCGTACCTTTTCCGACGTACATCGGTTTTCTATTCGCGGCGAACTTGGTGCAATTAAAACCAATGACTTTTCGCAAGTTCCGACATCACTACGGTTTTATGCCGGTGGTGACCAAAGCATTCGCGGCTTTGACTACCGAGAAATATCTCCCACTGAAGACGTTATCGACCCTGAAACGGGTGAAACAGTAAATGATGCTATTGGTGGAAAATACTTAGCCACTGCTAGCGTGGAATATGCCTATCGCATTGCGCCAAATTGGCGTATTGCGGCCTTTACTGATGCGGGTACGGCAACTAATGATTTAGATACCACATTAACTTACAGCGTGGGATCCGGTTTTCACTGGCTGTCTCCCATAGGCCCTGTTCGCGTTTACGTGGCTCGCGGCTTTGCACCAGATGAAAAAACATGGCAGCTGCACCTTCTGCTGGGGCCTGAGCTATGAGAAAGCGCACGATTTCAACTATTTTACTAACACCTGTGCTTATCGTGGTGTTTGTTTACGGTTTATTAATTAGCCCATTAGGTGGGCCAACCATTCGCCTTGTTGCCAATAACCTAGTGAGTGGGCTAAGTATTGAAAGCATTGAGGGCGGCCTAGCTGACAACCTAACTATTACAAACGTTGAGTGGGAAAATGCGCAGTGGCGGGTAAACACAGATTATGCGTACCTTGATGTCACGTGGCGCTGTATTTTTGAACCTAGAGTCTGCGTAAATGAAGTTAACGCCAACGATATTGTTGTTGAGCAGTTAAGCGCTGCGCCTGAAACTGAATCAACCGAAGAAACGGGAAGTTTTACGCTGCCTTTACCTGTAGAGGTCAACCAAGCCAAGGTTGAGCGCTTTACGCTAAAAATGCTGGCGCAGACGGTTGAATTAGGAAAATTAAGCTTAGATGATTTCTTGGGTAACGAGACGCTCGCGATTTCATCGTTATCACTTGAAGATTTGGCCGTAACGCTCCACCAAACCGAAGCGTCCACTCAAGCTACAGCTTCTTCGACTAACGCGAACAAGGATGATGCTGCTTCTGAAAGTAGCACTGACAATAGTGCCACGAACAAGTCACTGCCAAAGTCCTATTCGCTATCGTACACCGCCCCAGAACTGCCGACGATTTCATCGCCTATTCCAATAAGTATTGATGAGTTTTCATTGGCCAATGGCACATTAAATCAAGGCGATTCAGCCCAAACCTTATCGGTATTTGCCTTTGAGGATTTTGAATTTGCGAATGCCAGTGTGTCCTTGGCCAATTTGAATGTGGAACACCCTCAAGGAACACTCATTGGCGACATTGCCATCACCCTAGATGGTGCCTATCCGTTGTCAGTTTCACTGAACGGTAGCGGTATAATAAGCGACAGCCAGCAGCAAGTAGACTTTCAAGCATCAGGGTCGTTAGCAGAGCTTGAAGCTGACCTTAAAACTGAAGGGGCGATGAATGCAAAAGTGAATTTGTCAGCCGATGTACTTAGCGACAACCTGCCCATTTCATTTAGCGCAACATGGAAAGAACAACCCCTACCCACTATGGAATCCGGCACCTTGCACGATGGCGCGCTAACCCTTAATGGCACCATGGGCGACTACCTATTAGATGGCAGCGCAGCAGCTACCATACCTGATATCGGCAAGGTGCCTGTGGCGCTAAATGTGGTGCTAAAAGAACACAATATCTACGTGAACGAAGCCAAAATTGAAGCATTGGAAGGCAGTATTAGTAATACCGGTACATTGTATTTAGATGAGGCTATTTCTTGGGAAGGAAACACCACCTTTACCAATGTCTCAGGGGTTCAGTTTTCCAAGTACGCGCCAGAGCAATTAGAGGGCGGTTTTACCAGTGTGATGCAGTACACAGAAAAAGGCCCCCAAGTCAGTATTCGGGAATTAGATCTTAAAGGCATCTTGCAAAACAAACCCTTCTCGGTGGCAGGATCTTTTGTGTACTCAGGTCCAAGCGATTTATTGGTTGCCTCTTTGGCCGTTGAACAAGCCGAAAATAAAATTAATGTGGTAGGTCAACTACTTAATAAACGTTACGTTAATGCTGATATCGGCCTTGATGTAGCTGCCATTGCCGACCTTTACCCTGAAGTAGCTGGGGCCATATCTGGCAATATAAAAGCTACAGGCCCGTGGATTAACCCCGTTGCCAAAGGCGCAATTAATTTTTCAAATCTTGCGGTGTCGCCTTCACTTTCAAATGCGGCAGCCCAACAAGGCGAATTCAACGGCAAGCTTATCATTGACGGCTCATACACAAATCATAAGGCCGACCTAGATGTAACCTTACCGGAGCATAGTGTTGCCCTAAGCGTTGCAGGAAAATGGCAAGACAACACTTGGTCAGGCCAGGTAGAGCAGAGCAAACTGAAGCTGGCAAACATGCAATGGGCGCTTTCTTCTCCTTTTACTCTAAATCTTGGCACCGCCCCCTTTAGCGCAAGCGTGGGCGAACACTGCTGGCACTCTAGGGAAGAAGGCGAGCTTTGCATCACCAGCTTGAACTACCAAGAGAATAAAGCGAAATGGAATGTATGGGCCAAAGCATTACCTGTAGGGTTATGGGCCCACGAACTTGCGCCGGATATGGTTGCGGCAGCCGCACCGGCAACCTTGTCGGTGAAAAGCCAAGGGCAATATTCTCAAGCCGACCCTATCGATGCCACTTTTACGGCCTCTTTATCGCCTGCCACGTGGCAGTTAGGAAAAGAGCGACCACTAGCAATAACGATTAATTCTGTGGAAACAACCGGTACTTTTAAGCAAGGAGAACTTAAGTCTCAGTCGCTTATTGCCAGTGAAGACTTAGGCAATGCGACCCTAAATGTAAATACGTCTCCCTTTGAAACCCGCAAACCTATAAGCGGTAATCTTGAGGTTGTTAATATAGACGTAGCACCGCTTAAACCACTGTCTCCTGCCATTCGTACACTTACGGGTGTTATGAATGGAAATATCACCTTGGCAGGGTTTGTAGATTCGCCCGAACTATCCGGAAAACTACAAATAGAAAACGGCGCCATTGATATTCAGGACACACCGGTATCATTAGAAAACTGGAGCCAATCAATTACGTTAAACGGCCAACAAGCCAACTTCGACGGCACATTTTTACTGGGCGGTGGTAAGGGGGCGCTAAACGGCGATCTAGATTGGTCTGATGTACCAAGCGCGAACATTAATTTGAAAGGTGACAAATTTGAGGTGCGCCAACCAAACATGCGTTTACGGATATCGCCAGATTTGAAAGTAGCGGCAACTGCCGACAAGGTTGATGTAACAGGCAGTGTAAATATACCGTGGGCGCGTATTGAAGTTGAATCATTACCTGAAAGCGCGGTGTCACCGTCTAAAGATGTTCACCTTCGCGGCGAACCCCCAAAAGAAGAGCCCCTTGATATTGTACATGCGTCTGTGATGGTCAATATCGACAAGGCTAAAACCGGTGAGGTTAAGCTTGAAGCATTTGGTTTAACCGCGAGCTTACACGGTGGTGTAAAAGTGAATAACCAACCCGCCTTGGTGGGCTTTGGTGATTTGCAAATACTTAACGGCCGTTATAGCGCCTATGGGCAGCAGCTTGTTATTCAAACGGGTGAAGTGCAGTTTAATGGTCCTATCGATCAACCTATGCTGCTGATTGAAGCCATTCGCGACCCAGATAAAACTGACGATGATGTAATTGCCGGTATTAGGATAGACGGGGCAGCCGATTCTCCCAGCATTAATTTATTCTCTGAACCCGCCATGGATCAGCAAAACGTACTTTCGTACCTACTTACAGGGTCGGGGCCTGACGCTGAAAGCGAAGATCCTAACTACGCTGCATTACTGGTAGGTTTTGGGCTTTCAAATACTAAAACCCTAACCGGTCAAGTAGGCAATGCCTTGGGTATTGATGATTTCAGCTTAAGTACTAACGAGAACAAACTGTCAGTAACCGGCCAGATTAATGACAGATTAACGGCTGAATATAATGTGGATGTGGGATTGAGTAATAATGATTCCAGCAGCACTTTGCGTCGTAGGCAAGACCCACCCGATTTAGCCTTGCGATACCGTTTATTGCCTCGTTTATTTTTAGAAGCGGTACAAACCACCATTGAAGATCAGTCTGAATTCGCCTTAGATTTATACTATGAATTCTTCTTAGGTGAAGAAAAAGATAATGATGAAGGTGATAGTGAAAATGAAGGGGACGGGGACGGGGACGGGGACGGGGCAGGGGACGGGAACGACGCAAACAATGCAAACGATGCAAGCAGCGATGCCATTAACGGCGAAGCTGCCACCCCAAAAGCCGCGAATAGCGATACATTAGGTAACTAATATTGACGAGGGCGGCAGGCTCAGCCCAGTATTACTCATCAATAGCGTGCGCCACGCCTTAACTGAATAAGAAAATGGCTATCGTTATTAATGGACTTTGTTGGTTGGCATCCATTCAATAAGCTTTCACGAAAGGCTAGTCACCATCACTCATATCATTTAATGCCGTTAATTTTTTTTCAAATTGCTTTTGTCTACGATGGGCCCAAACATACCACACCGCCATTATGCCGGCGGTGACTGCCGTTACCAATAGCACTACCCCATACTCCCTTTCTTCAGCCGCCTTAGCCAAGGTGAAGATGGTATTAAACGCAATAACAATAAGTACGGCTAACCATGCAGAGTGTTTGTTGATAAAAGCAATACGCGCATTGTTTTTAAACTGCTTTTTCAATTGTTGTACATGATTGCTAGTTTGCGCATTACTGCCAAACGCAGCTACTCTTCTAAGCCAAAGCTGATAGCCTAGCAATGGTAAAATGAAAACAATGAGGCCAATATTGAGTATGCGAACCAATGGAGGAAATTCATTCCAGTAATCTATAAACATCCATGCCATCGGGATAAGTGAGAGACAATCTACCATTATGTAAAGACGCTGCTTTCTTGTTTGGCTTTTAAAGGTTTTTTTTACCTCATCCACATCTACATTCGAGACGGGTTGGGCTTGCCATAGCGCGCTGAGGTCGTTGTCACGGCTATTATCAGTGCTTTTGTTATTATCATTCATCAGAGTTTCCTTCCAATACACTTGCTTTAGCACGCTTTAAAATAACCCCTACATGAGATTTAGTGAGGCCGCAAATATCCGCAATCTCATCGTAAGATAAGCCTTCTAAAGAAAGGGTAAGTACTTGGCGTGGCTGTACCGCGAGAGCGCGTACTTTAACGAGTAATCGCGATAGCGATTGTTGCTGGCTGGTGGCCGTTTCAGGGGAAATTTGCGACGATTGCTCAACAACAACGTCATCATTGTATTCATCGGTATCGATGCGCTTCACCTGATTGGCCACGTGAGTAACGGCGCGGTTATGGGCTATTTTTAAAATATAAGTTTTTACACTGCTATCGCCTTTGAAACGAGTAAGCCCCTGCCACACAGCTATGGCTATTTCTTGTAGCAACTCTTGCTGTAGCGCATGGTTAGCCTCGTAACTGTTTGCGACACGGCTTAATAGACTGCCGTACTGCGCAAACACATCTTCAAATCCTTGCCCCAATCTCTCGTCCTCAGTATTTCTTATTATTAACTGCGCTGCATTGCCAACTATGACGGTAAAAGCCACTCATTTACTTTTCTTACATGCATGTGATGATAGAAATCATTCGTGCTTATTTTGTGTAGTCTTTGGCTTTCGAAAAAAATTACATCTATCTGTAATTTTTTTCGAAAGCCAAAGACTAGTAATGGTGAAGAGGGTGATGAAAACACCTTCATCGGTTACGACACCTTTACCTCGGAGCACACTATGTCTACGCTAAGCATTTTTTTACTTATTGGTTTTATTGCCACTATTGCCCTTGCCGCAAGTTACTTAGATGCCAAGTTTCAATGGCGCCTCAACGACTGGATGAACGGCACCTGTAGCAATCCTTTCATTGCTAGCAAAGCGACACAGCAACAACAGCTTATTGCAAAAAAAGATAAGCAAATTGAGGCCTTGATTGAACGGGTAGAAACACTTGAAGCTATAGTGACCGAGCCCGCATACGAGCTTAATCAAAAAATTAATGCGCTAAAGTAAACGCTAGCTACTTCATACTTAGCTACTTAGGGGTGGTCGACGCATAAAAATGGGCACTTTACCCATAGCTATGGCGTTGCCCACCAGCACCACTACTACGCCAAGTACAGACAGCCAGCTCCACGTATAACCTTCAAAAAAAGTGGAGATAACAAGCGCCACAATGGGGTAAACCAGTACCACATAAGCGGCTTTGTCTGCGCCTATTTGCTTTAGTAGCTTCATGTAAGAGCCAAACGCCAGCACCGAACCGAAAATAGCCAAATAAAGCAACGAAATATAGAACTCAGGGGCAGTAGGAATGACCAAGGTGTCGTTTGTGAACCACGCGGTAACATAGAGTATCACCATGGCATAGCTCATGGCGTAAAAATTCATTTGAATAACCGGTGTGCCCGAGGTGAGGATCCGCTCTGATATCACGTTACCAATTGATGCACTAAAAAAAGAAACAAATGCAATAGAAAGGCCCGCCGCTAACGCAGCGTCCATCGATACTTTTGAAAACTCGGGCACAAACAAGCAAATAATACCCGCAAGCCCAAACGTAGCGCCCACCACCACTTCCAATCTAATAGGCTGCTTTAACCACCATCGTCGAAGAACCACATTAAAGTAAATAATGCTGGAACTCATAAGGGCGAGTAACGCGCTGATAATATGCGCCTGCGCCATATATAGCAGGGTATAGTTGAGGCAATATAGGAAGAAGCCTACTCCGGCCATTTTAATGTGAATGTGTAGCGGTAACTTAAACGGCAAGCCGCGCACCATACAAAATAGCCCTAAACACAGTGCAGCTAACGTATAGCGCCATGCTACGGCCAGGGTTTCAGCGGTATGCCCTATCTGATACGTAATGGCTATCCAGGTTGAACCCCAAATGAGTGTACAAATGGCAAACAGCACGCCATTGCTCATGGGTGAGCATCTATAAACTGAATTAGATGGTTTATAGCCATGTTAAACAGCCGCTGACGAGACTCATTCGCCATCCACGCCGTATGGGGGGTAACAATAAGATTGGGGATAGTACCGGTTAGCAATGGATGATCGGCTGGGGGAGGCTCTTGGGATATAACATCAACCGCCGCGCCGCCTATTTTCCCGCATTGTAGCGCAGACACCAGTGCGTCTTCATCAATTAGCCCACCTCTGGCGGTATTAATAAGAAAACTGGTAGGTTGCATCAACGACAACCGGGTTTCGTTAAAAAGGTGATAATTATCGTCTGTTAGTGGGCAATGCAGGCTAACCACATCGGCGCTAGGTAATAATGATTCTAATGAAGGTCGAATGTCTCGCTTATTATCATAAAGCTCTTCTGTAGAAAGCCCCCCTGGCCGCGCTGCAATACTCACCTTCATACCCATTGCGATAAATAGCGCTTCAACTCGCTTTCCCAACTCTCCATGACCTACTATAACCGCGTGCTTTCCAGCAAGCTCCACAATGGGGTGCTCGGTTAAGCAAAAGTGCGGCGATGTAGTCCATTTACCTTGGTTTACATCGTTATGGTACTGAGGAAACGCTGTGGCCAAATTAAGCAGCAACATTAAAGTATGCTGGGCCACACTGTCGGTGCCATAACCTTCCACATTTTGCACGGTAATATTGTGCGTTTGGCAGTAATTAGTATCTACATTGTTAGTACCTGTGGCCATTACACCCACATACTTTAGCGACTTGGCGTGTTGTAGCGCCTCGCTATCTAATACTACCTTGTTGGTAAGTACGATATCGGCTTTCGCTATTCTGGCAACGACCTCTTCTGGAAGGGTGTTGTCATAGCAAGTTAGCTCAACATTTACGTTATTAAGCAATGACGTATCTATTGAGTCAGAGTTCAGTAAATCTGCACTAAACGTTTCAGCATCGAGAAAAACCCCTGTTAGCTTGTTCTGAGTAAGGTTTTTCGTGCTTTTAGTGCCTGCTTGGGCCGCTTGACTATTGGTCACCGGCATTTCCTTGATTGTCTGCCTCGCCGATAGACTCGCAAATAGACTCAAGGGCAGTTTTTATATTAACAGGTATAGGCACCGCTTTGTCAGACAGTCTATCAACAAATACATGTACAAACTGACCGTGCGCCACGCAGCGTTTAGCCTCACCAGCATAAACCGACAAACCGTATGTCACTGAACTTCTACCTAACTTTATCACCCTTAACCCAACATAAATCGTTTCTGGATAAGCGGCTGGCGTAATATATTGGCACTGGCTACTGACTACATAAGCCACCGCGCTGCTTTCTTGAATATTAAGGCCGCCCTCGTCAATTAAAAAGCGATTTACGGCGGTATCAAAAAAGCTGTAATACATCACATTGTTAATGTGGCCATAAACGTCGTTGTCTTGCCAGCGAGTGGCAATTTCAAGGTGATAAGGGTAATCGTTGAGCGATGGTGTAATGTCTGTCATGCGTGGCGTTATCCCAAAAGTTAAAAATGTGGAAACTAAAGCAATACCAAGTCGTCGCGATGTACAACTACGTCGGTCGTTTCATAACCTAACACATCCGCAATATGCTGCGACTTTTTCCCTTTTATAAGCATTAAGTCTCGGGCGTTATAAAGGGCTAAGCCCTTTGCAATAACTTGTTTTTCAAAGCAAATATCTACCGCTTCCCCTTGGTTAAAATTACCTTCTATGCTCGTTATCCCTGAAGGTAACAGTGACGCCCCGCGGTCAACCAAAGCAGCTTTCGCACCTTCATCGACATGAATACGGCCACACGTTTTAAGCGTATGCGTTAACCACAGACGTCGTGCTTTTTTAGGGGAATTACTGGCGTGAAATAAGGTACCAGGAATAGAGCCGTTTAGCATGGCATCGAAAGACGCCCCTTTTCTACCGTTCACAATAATGGTTTGAATACCGCTACTGGTGCACTTATCAGCCGCTTCAATTTTCGTTCGCATACCGCCAGTACCTACTGAGGTGCCAGCACCGCCCGCCAACTTATAAATCGACTCGTCAATATTGTGTACTTCACTGATTAACGTGGCGTCTGGATCTTTACGAGGGTCGGCCGTGTACAAGCCGTCAATATCTGAGCAAATAATCAGCGTATCGGCTTGAGCGACTAGCGCGGTATATGCACCAAGGTTATCGTTATCACCTACTTTCAGCTCGTTTACAGCGACGGTATCGTTCTCATTAACAATGGGAAGCGCATTATGGTTTAGCAGCTCTCTAAGGGTGTTTTTGATATTTACATAGCGAGTGCGGTCGCGAAGATCGTCGGCAGTAAGTAAAACCTGCGCACAAGGAAAATCGAAAAAGCGTTGCCAATTTGCCATCATTTGGGTTTGACCAATGGCAGCCATGGCTTGCTTTTCAGCAATAGACGCATTGTGACGAATCTTCACTTTGCTTCGCCCTGCTGCCACGCTGCCCGAGGAAACCAAAATAATTTCTTTGCCAGATTCACGGCTTATCGTGATAAAGCGCGCCAGTGCTAACAAAAATCGGGCGCTACACTCATCGCCATTTGGCGCAATAAGGGCGCTACCTACTTTAATTACGGCACGCTGCCAATTGAGACGGTTCATAAGAAGATGATGCAAGAAAACAGGGGGTTAAGAATACGACACTTCGCTTTTTAAACAAACGTTATGTTACAGTTTTTTGCGTTAAAATAGGGTGAGTTTACGCCCAAAAACTGGGATAAAAGCAAAAGGGCTTATATACTAGTTCGCTTATTTTATTATAAAAATAACTGGGAAACTCCATGAATAAGCACCAACGACATCTTTTCTGGCTTGCGCCAGTGCTGTCTATGCTGATTTACCTTCCATTCGCCAACGCAGCAATAAATCAAACTAAAGGCGATTTTGAAGATAAGTTCCGTCAGCTAGACGAATCTCTTCCTACCCCCAATGTATATCGAAATGCAGCGGGTGAGCCAGGTCATCAATACTGGCAACAACAAGTAGACTACAAAATTGACGTTAAGCTGATTGAAGATACGCGCCGTATTGAAGCCAGTGAAACCATTACCTATCACAACAATGCACCAGATACGTTGAAGTATTTATGGATCCAATTGGATCAGAATAAATTCCGCGACGATTCTATGTCTGCCCTTACCACCACTTTTGGTGGCATTGGCAATCGTGGACCTGCTACAAAAACAGCCAGTGGCAGTAAACCTGCACAACTGAGCATGGCCGCACTTCGCCGCCAACAGTTTGTTGACGATAACGAATTGGGTTACACCATTTCACGAGTTCAAGACAGTGCAGGTAACGATTTACACCACGTTATCGTTGGTACGCTAATGCGTGTAGATTTAGCGCAACCTCTTCAACCTAAGAACAACGTTACTTTCGATATCGATTTTGCGTTTAACATTGTTGAAGAAGATGCCGTTTCTGCTCGAGCGGGTTACGAACACTTCCCAGATGACGAACGTGAAGGCGGTAACGATATTTTCTTACTTGCCCAATGGTTTCCTCGCCTAGCGGCTTACACCGATTACGAAGCATGGACAAACAAAGAGTTTATTGGCCGTGGTGAGTTCACGTTATAATTCGGTAACTACGAAGTTGATATTACAGTTCCGGCCGATCATATCGTCTCTTCTACCGGTGAATTACAAAACGCGGACGACGTGCTAACCAGCACGCAGCGTAAACGTTTAAAAGAAGCTAAAGATGCTGACCGTATTGTATTCGTGGTTACTGCTGAAGAAGCGCTAGAGAACGAAAAAGCTGGCACTAATAAGCAAAAAACATGGCGTTTTAAAGCCGACAACGTGCGTGATTTCGCATGGGCTTCGTCACGTAAATTTATGTGGGATGCGCGTGGCTACCACCAAGGTGGCGACACTCAGCCATTAGTCATGGCGATGTCTTTCTACCCGAAAGAAGGTGGCGAGCTTTGGGAAAAGTACTCTACTGAATCTATCATCCATACTATGGATGTTTATAGCCGCTTTAGCTTTGATTATCCGTACCCTGTTGCCCAGTCAGTAAATGGACCTGTTGGCGGCATGGAATACCCAATGATTACCTTCAACGGTCCACGTACCGAGCTTCGCGACGATGGCTCTCGTACTTATTCTTTGGCTGAAAAACGCTTTTTGATTGGCGTAGTTATTCATGAAGTGGGTCACATCTACTTCCCAATGACGGTTAACTCTGATGAGCGCCAGTGGACATGGATGGATGAAGGCTTAAACAGTTTTCTAGACGGTGTTGCAGGACGCGAATGGGATCCAACTATTCCGTGGGGCGTTGAGCCGCGTGATATTGTTAGCTACATGAAGTCTGAAACCCAAGTGCCAATTATGACCCAGTCTGATTCAGTACTTAGGTTAGGCCCCAACGCTTACACCAAGCCAGCCGTTGCTCTAAACATATTACGTGAAACTATTCTTGGCCGTGATTTGTTCGATTTCGCCTTTAAAGAGTATGCACAACGTTGGATGTTCAAGCGCCCTACACCTTCTGATTTTTTCCGTACTATGGAAGAAGCTTCTGGTGTTGATTTAGATTGGTTCTGGCGCGGTTGGTTTTACACTACCGATCACGTTGATATCAGCCTAGATAGCGTTTACAAGCTTCGTTTGAACACTGAAGATCCTGATATTGATTTCGCCCGTGAGCGTGAAGCCGAACTTGATAAACCTAAATCACTTACCGATATTCGCAACAAAGAAGAAGGGAAAGAACTTTGGGTAGACCGTTTCGAAGATATCAAAGATTTCTATGACGAAAACGACCGTTACACGGTAACTAACAAAGAGCGCAACAAGTACCGTAGTTTCTTGAAGAAACTTGAGCCTTGGGAACGTAAAGCGTTTGAACGTGCGGTACGTGAGGACAAAAACTACTACGTGCTCGACTTTAGCAACAAGGGCGGCTTGGTTATGCCGATTATTCTTGAGCTAGCATTCGAAGACGGCACTACAGAAGAGATGCGTATTCCTGCTGAAATTTGGCGTCGTACACCGAAAGCGGTAAGCAAGCTAATTGTCACTGAAAAAGGCAAAGAGCTAGTGAGCGTAACGGTTGACCCACATTGGGAAACCGCAGACGTAGATGTTGAAAACAACCACTATCCGCGTCAAATTATTCCATCACGTATTGAAGCGTACAAGTCTAAGCCTCGTAACACTTACGAGTATCGCGATCTTATGAACGATGTAAAAACCGAGCTAAAGACCGACGATGACGATGACGAAGACGAAGATGACAACTAAGGTTATGCCTTTTAAGTTATCTGCTAAAAACCACAAGCAGAGCCTAACGGCGCTGCTTGTGGCTGTTTTTTTATGTACCGGTTTATTCAGTACTTGGGCTAACGCGCACCAAGTTAAAGCCGCTATCACAACAGTGTTGTTCAACCCTAGAACGCAAAACATTGAAGTAATGCACCGCTTTAATCTGCACGATGCCGAACATGCTGTAAAAGTGCTGTTTGATAAGCACGCCGATATTATGGAAGAAGAGAAAACCCAACAAGCCTTCGCTGATTACGTGAGCAACCATTTTGCGTTGTTAAACGGTGAGGAAAAGTCATTAGATTTAGGTTTGGTCGGTTTTGAGTTGGATGGTAATCACTTTTGGGTGTACCAAGAAACCGCTCAACCGCCAGAATTAGATGGTTTGATGATTCGTCACGATGCCTTACGTGATTTGTGGCCAACACAAGTAAATACGTTAAACGTAGAAGGTAATGGGCCTTTAAAAACCCTGACCTTCACCGACAACGTTACCTTGCTTGAAGTGGAATTTGCTAGCGACCATCATTAAGCCGCTTGTGATATTACACATATCTATTCGCTTCAAAAGCCTCATTAAAAAGCACTGCCACTTCGCAGTGCTTTTTTATATCCCCCTGAAGTCTTATTCCCATTTGCGTTAATCTCGCCTAAGTTAACCTAATACCCTGTTTATAGAACAATCGGTTTATATCAATAAATGAATATCGATTTTTACGAAAAAGGGACAAGTAAGGGCATGCTTTTAACTCACACCATGGGGACTTTCCATGAGCGATAATACAACCACCAATGCGTTTTCCAATAACAAAAATATTATGTGGGTGCTACTTAGCGGCGCCATGGCACTTACCTTCATTGTTATGATGTTTTTACCTAACAGCGGCACGGGTGAGGGCATGATAGCGGTATATTCAGCCATGCTATGGTGTGGCATATTTGGCGCGGCACTATTTCGCTATATGACAAAAAATGGCTGGGTAGGGTTCGCAATAGGCAGCGTAGTTGGCCTTATACTACAAATGTTAGCTCAGATAGTCTAAACACTGATAGTGCGAGCACCGACAATACGACAAATAGTTTCGAACACCTTAATGCAGCACTATTTAGCTAAGCAATATACGAAAAATTAAGAAGTAATCGACCAACGACACTTTAGCGTATAAGTACTAATATAATTTGGTTCTCGTAGGTTGGACCTCACAGGTTGGGCCTCACAGGTTGAACTTCATAAAATGAGGCTGCCCGCGTTTCATAAAAGATTAAAGGCTTCCAAGGTTACTTCATGGCAAAAAATACCG